>DATGHU010000049.1 GCA_035307765.1 bacterium
AACGCTGTCCTCGAGGGTCATGCCTGTCTCCCCCCTTCCGAAGGTTGCGAGCCCTCGGTTGGAGATTTCGGAGGCAGAGGCGTGACCCTCTTTTCATGAGGAGACCTCCATCAGTGTCAACACTACATCCAAACAGGACACCCTAGTGGGACGGTGATGAACCCGGGACGAATACGCGCCTGGGCGTCAGGATACCTTCTCCAGCGTGAACACCGGCCGCATCTCGCCGACCTCCCATCCGTGGTGGTTGCGGATCACCGGATGGTGGATCGCGGTCAGGGACTCCGCCTCGGCGGCGGTGATCACCCCCAACTGGGAGAGCGCCTCGACGGCGGCCGCCCCCAGACCCCGCGCGTTGCCGTCCTCGACTTTCACCGCCACCCCAAGCCCCCGCCCGATGAGGCCGATCCCGAACACCGCCTCCGCGCCCGTCTTGCAGAAGAGCCGGTCTCCCAGCGCCGCGAGGATCTCGGTGTTCATTCGACCCGTTCCCCCGACCAGCCGGGGATAGCCCCGCATCGCCCCGGTAATCCGGCGGGCCGCCGCCGCGCGGGGAGCGGGCAGGTCAGCGGGATCCGCCAACGCCGCAAATGCCCGGGCGATCTCGCGGAGCGTCAGGCGGAACGTGGGGACGCCGCAGCCGTCGGTCCCGACCGCGATCGCCCCGGCGGGGGTCCCGCAGCACTGGCCCAGGACGGCGGCGATCTCTCGCTGAAGCGGGTGGTCGGGCCGGAGGTACGACTCGACCGGCCACTCCCGATGGCGGCACGCGGCCAGCATGCCGGCGTGCTTGCCCGAGCAGTTGTTGTGGATCGCCGTTGCCCGCCGTCCCTCCCGTACGAGCGCGTCGGCGCTGGCCGGGTCGATCGGCGGGTGTGCGCCGCACCGGAGGGCCTGTTCGTCTAGGCCGGCCTTCGCCAGGATCGCGCGGACGGTTTCCACGTGGATGGGCTCGCCGGAATGGGACCCGCAGGTGACCGCGATCTCCTGGTCGGTCAGCCCCAGGGCGTCGGCCCCACCGGACTCGACCAGCGGCATCGCCTGGAACGGCTTGGCGGACGACCGCAGGAAGGTGCCAAAGTCGGCGGGACCGGCCGCGTAGAGCAGCCGGCCGGTGCGGTCCGCGACCGCGACCGCCCCTCGGTGCAGGCTCTCCAGGTGGTGCCCGCGGCGGACCTCGACGAGCGGGGGACTATCCAACCCGCTTCCTGGATGCCGCCTCGACCAACGCGCTGAACAGTTTGCCGCAGGCCCCGATTCGCCGCCACATCCGCTCCGGATGCCACTGCACGCCGATGGCAAATGTGCGGCCCCGGACCTCAACCCCCTCGATCAGTCCATCGCCGTGAGCCTCGGCCGAGCGGGCGACCACGGCAAATTGGGGCGCCGGACGGTCGATCACCTGATGGTGGAAGGTATTGACCCCCAGCCGGTCCCCGCCGACGATCTCGGCCAGCCGGCTCCCGGGCACAATCCCCACCTCGTGAACCGCAGCGTCATCCGACGGCCGGGGGAGCGTCTCCCGCTGGTTGTGGCTGCCGGGCGCGATGCCGACCTGCACGATGTCTTGGTGCAGCGTGCCGCCCCCCGCAACGTTCATGACCTGAATTCCCCGGCAGATGCCGAGGATCGGCAGATCGCGCTCCAGCGCTCGACGCGCCAGCGGGATCTCCAGGGCGTCTCGGGGATGGTCCACGTCGACTCCCAGTCCATCCTGGAGCCGCTGTCCGTAGGCTAGGGGATCGATGTCCAGTCCGCCGCTGAGCAGGAGTCCGTCCAGGGAGTCGAGGACCTCGTCGGGGGATCGCCCCTCGCCCGGGAGGAGCGGCACCGCCTTTCCCCCGGCGGCCTCCACGGCGTCGATGTAGTTTTGCAGTTGGGCGGGATCCTTGCCGGTGATCCCGATCCTCGGCCGATCGGCCGCCCCTCCGCGCATGGCACCACTGTACCTTGGATGGCGGGAGAAAGTCAAAGTGCGGGTATTTCCCGCCTGACAGGCTCCACGGAGCGGGTGACTCTGCCGATCGAAGGCGCGGGCCGGCGCAAAGCGACCCGGACGGCAGGGATCAATCTCGCTCAGGTTTTATGAAATTGAATCATCATAAACCATCCAAGACGATCCAATCCCAGAAGGGCACTGAGGAAGTAGGCCGTCCTTTCGATCCACGGCCGCTTCCCGTGATACGTATCCCAATAGGTCAGGTATCTATGGAATTCCGGTTCTCCCTTGATGGGATGACGGCTGAGTATCCTTTTCATCTCCTGCATGGTGAGGGCCTGGGTTCCGGGGCTCTCCACATATCGACTGATGCACCAAGCCAACGACTTCCAGGGCCGACCGCGGAGCAGTGCGTTTCGCACCCAGACATACAATGCAGCCAGCGAATGGCGATTATAGACCATGACCTTGCACATGCCGCCCGGACGGCATACGCGGACAATTTCTGAAAGTGCACGTTCCAGATTCGGTGTATGGTGTATCACTCCCCAGGAATACACCAGATCGAAGGCGTTGTCCGGGTAGGGTAAATTCTCACAGTCTGCCACACGCACATCGGCAGCCCGGAGATCGTACAGCCGAAGCCGCTGCCTGACGTGTTCCACTGCTTCCGAAGTTAAGTCGATCCCGTAGGCTTCCGCTCCCGCCCTTACCCATTGAAGAAAGTCCGTGCCGGCGCCGACACCCACCTCAAGCACTTTGCAGCCATGAAACCTCGGAAATTGGGCAAATGCGTGGATTCCAGGATCACGTGTGTATCGCAATTCCTCGATGGCCTCAAAATAGCCGCGGGAATATTTCTCCGGTGGGTTGAGGTCGCGGAAATTGGTTTCGCACGGATTGCTATTCCAGTACTCGTAGACATCGGCTTTGGCTTCTGAATCAAATGTCGGATCTATCACGCGCCCCACATTTTCCCCTTTCCCAAACGTCGTGTGCGCGAGTCGACGAGGATCCGTTCACGGAGCGGCGGTTGCGCAGTCTGATCTCGCTGCGTGGTTGAGATGGGATCCACGGCTCGCCGCTTCCAGCTCAGAGACAATTCGACAGCACCCCCCGTTCGGTCCCCTTGAGGGTCGCCGGTGACTGGAGATCTCGCGGTCGGCCCAACGATCCCGCAGCATCCGACGGGGAAAGCAAACGGCGAGAGCTGAGGGGGGAAATGCATGGTGCGCGCGGATCCCGGCGTGGTGCCGACGCGCGTGGATCCGGCTCCCATCGGGCGGTCTGGCACACCGAACCGCTCCGGCGACAGGACCGGCCTCTTGCGCCGGCTTGATCGGGCTACCCCTTCACCCCACCGTCGTGACCTGGAAGATCGTACTCGGCGAGACAGGCTTCCACCAGTCGCTGGCTTTCCGCCCAGTCGAAAAAGCGGAAAGCCCGCGCATCCACGACGTGCCTCGCCGCCGAATAGAACATCTCATACTGCAGCTGGCGCCCGGCAAACTCGGTGCCCACGAAGTCCCACATCAGTTTGACGAGTTTGATCCGCTCCTCGGCCGCGACGCCGGCCGACTGATAGTACTGCCGGGTGTCCGCCCCCGTCTCGGGGCTGGTGAAGCTCCGGTCCGACGACGGCACCGAGAGGAAGGCGCCACCGGCGACCTCCCGCAGGGCGCGCATTAGGTCGACCACCCACCGGCGCTGCAGACACATCCCCGCGTACACAAACTGGGGGTTCGGGCGCGCCAGGGCCCCGCGCATCCACGGGGCGCTCTCCGCCCCGTCGACGATCGCTGCCATCGCGGTGACGTACGCCGCGATCTCCCCGCCGAGGTGCGCCTGGACGGGCGGCAGGCTGGCGATGTTGTGCAGGTCGGCCAGCCGCTTCGCCAGCCCGGCGGCGAACTGCAGCTTGAGGACGAAGCGGACCAGCGCCTGAAAGTTCCCGAGCAGGTGGCTTCCCGTCTCGAAGAACTGAGCGTTCACCAATCGGACGTCGCGGTACACGAACACGTGCTCCCAGGGCACAAAAACGTCGCGCAGGACGACCAGCGAATCGGTCTCGTCGAACCGCGAAGAGAGCGGATAATCGTAGACGCTCGTGGCCATCGTCGCGTAGGGCCGGCGCGGGTAGAGGCGCAGCCCAGGGGCGTTGCACGGCAGGAAGACCGAGATGGCGTGATCCTCGTCCCCCGGCTCGAGCGGGACGATGTAGGTCAAGAGGATCCCGTCGGCGATCACGGCGGACGTGCCGATCATCTGCGCCCCGCGCAGCACGATGCCGTCGTCCCGCTCCTTGACGACCGTCGGGTAGACGTCCCTGACCGGTTGCTGGTGGGCGGGCTTCGACCGATCCACCTGGGGGGGGACGATCACGTACGTCAGGTAGAGGTCTTCCCGGCGGGCGCGCTCGTAGAACCGCACCACGTGATCCCCGTACCGCTGCCCGGCTCGGTCGAAGACGTCCCGGGACGCCGCGAACCCGGTGATGAAGCTGGCCACGTGATCGGGCGTCCGGCCCATCAGCCCGTAGCTTCCCTCGGCCCAAAATCGATGCAGCCGCCGGCGGGCCCGGAGGTCATCGGCCGATTTTGGAATCAGCCACATGTTGCTGACGCGCTCGCCCGTCAGGGGGTCCGCGGACGTCAGGTCACCGTTCCGTGCCGCATCTCTTGCCCGATCGTACACGGCGGCGATCCGGGCGATTGCGCCGCGAAACGCCGGGTGGACCGTGACGTCGTCGACCGGCGCGCCGTCCAAGAACACCGCGCGTCCGTCGCGCAGGCTGGCGACGTACGCCTCACCGTGCCGCATGCGTCATCTCCCCCGCGGGCCCTCCGAACGGCACACCCGTCCGCGCCGCTCCCGCCGCACTCTTATAGCAGACGCGACATCATGCGGTCCCAGAGGACTTCGTAGGACTGCTCGATCGCGGCGTCCAGCGTCCGATACGACCCTTCCGCGTAGACCAGCGGCATCGCGGCGGGGCCCAACTGGACCAAGGTGACCTCCCCGATCACGACGGAGTGGGTGTAGGCCTCAAAGTGCTGGCGCACCGTGCAGTCGAGGTGTGCGAGCGCGCCGCGGAGGACCGGGGTGTGCGCCCCGCCCGACCCAGAGATCCACTCCGGCTGCAACGTCTTTTCGGCTCCGGGGCGGCTGCAGTGCGTCGCGAGGTGCTCCTGCCCCAGGGCGAGGAGGTTGATGCCGAACCGTCCGCCCTGGGTGATCGCGGCGTGCGCTCGGGCGTCCCGGTTGACGCAGACAATCACCGAGGGAGGCGCGATGGAGAGCGAACAGACCGCGGTCGCCGTCATCCCGCTGGGGTGGCCGGCGGCATCCAGATAGGTGATGACCGTGACCGCCGCCGGATACCGTCGGAACGCCCGGCGGAAACGGTCGCGTAGATCGTCTCCCGCTTCGTCGATCGCCATCGCTCTGCGTTAGGAGTTCGCCCGCATATCGGGTCCCCCTCCCTCGCGGCCCGACGCGGCCCGACGCGGCCCGGCATTCGCCGTCCGGCGGATCATGACGCCACGTGAGGCGAAGCATCGCGCGAAGCGCGGCGTCGGGGATGAGTACCGGGGCCGGTTTCCACGCGTGGGCCTTCCACCGCGCCGGTCGATCCGGAAGGATCCCCCCTCCCTTGTGCTCAGAGCCTCACGGCCGCGCGGGGGCCGGTGAACGCGGGTAGGATCCGAGCACCCGGAGGAAGGTCGTCTGCCGCCTCAGGTCGTCGAGGGCCTCCCCGACCTGAGGGTCCTCCACATGGCCGTCGATGTCGACATAAAATGAATAGTCCCAGGGGCGCGTCCGTTCCGGGCGAGACTCGATCTTCACCAGGTTGATCCGACGGGTGGCCAGGGCTCCAAGCGCCTGGTACAGGGCCGCGGGCCGGTTCTCGACGACGAAGACGATCGACGTCTTGCTCTGCGCGGAGCGCGGGGCGGGCTCGGTGTCGATGACAAGAAACTTTGTGTAGTTGTTCGGGTTGGTCTCGATGCCCTCGGTCAGGACCTCGAGTTGGTACAGTTCCGCCGCGCGCCGCGAGGCGATGGCGGCGCAGCCGCTGAGGCGCTGTTCCTGGATCATTTTCGCGCTGCCCGCGGTGTCATAGAACGGCACGGCCTCCGCGCCGAGCCGGCGGAGGTAGACGTCGCACTGCGCGAGCGCCTGCGGGTGGGAGTAGACGCGTTTGATCGCCCCGATCGACTGGCCGGGCAGCGCCAGCAGGCAGTGCACGACGCGGTGGTCAAACTCTCCGGCGATCACCAGTTGGTGGTCGAGCAGCAGATCGTAGGTCTGATTGATGCTGCCGGCCTGCGAGTTCTCGACCGGCACCAGGCCGCAGTCGGCCCGGCCGGTGGCGACCGCCTCGAACGCCTCGGCGAGCTGCGCGCACGGAATGATCTCCACCTCGCCGAACAACCGGATCACCGCCACCTCGCTGTTGGCGCCCCGCTCACCCTGAATGGCGACCCGCATGACCATCTCCTCTAGGATGTCCTGTTTGGATGTAGTGTTGACACTGATGGAGGTCTCCTCATGAAAAGAGGGTCACGCCTCTGCCTCCGAAATCTCCAACCGAGGGCTCGCAACCTTCGGAAGGGGGGAGACAGGCATGACCCTCGAGGACAGCGTT
>DATGHU010000050.1 GCA_035307765.1 bacterium
GAGCTCCGCTCGCCGGTCGCCGGGTCGACCTCCAGCACGGTCACCCCTGCCGCGGCGACGACGGCCTGGCGCGCGGCGTCGCACAGCGGGGCACGTCCGAGGTTGGTGTGGATGACGATGCCGGTCGCGTTGATCGCCGGCGCGAGGCTCGGCGCGACCCGATCGACAAGCCGCGCCTGCACGTCGGCGAGCAGCGCATCCACGCTCACCGCGGCAGGTTCCGGGCCCCCCCGGAGCAACGTCGCGCGGGCCTGCTCGACCGCGTCCCGCGTACACGCCACGACGAGCGCGCGGGGATACGCGGCCAGCGTCCCCAACGCTTCGAGCCGATGGAGAATGCGCTCGACCGAAGGTAGCTGGCGGAGCGGGGTGGCCCCCATCCCCTGCCTACCGCACGCCGGCTACTTGAAGAAGGTGCCCAAGCCGAGTCCGACGACGATGACCACGGCGATCACCCACACGATGCGCAGCAGGTCGTACGTCAGCCGCCGCCTGAGCTCGTCGTCGCTCTCGCGGGCAGCCACCCCTCCGGGCGTCCCCGCCGCGATCGGCCGAATCCGGGCGCCGCAAACCCGGCAGATGATCTTGCCGGTCGGGTTCTCAGCACCGCACTTTGCACACTGCATGGTTACCCTCCATCTGCGATAACGAACTCAGGACAGCCGCGCATCCCGGGCGGAAACTCCGGGACGCCGCCCGGCCCAGCGCGCTCGGAGGGCCGGAACGACCTCCGGAGGGACCGGGACGCTCCCCAGCTGAACGCGGGTGGCAAACGCGCCCCCGTGGAAATCGGTGCCGCCCGTCGCCACCAGCCCATACCGACGGACCATGGCCAGGTAGGCCGCCAACATCTCCGGGGTGTGGTCGGGATAGTACACCTCGATCCCCGCGAGGCCGTGCGCGACGAGTTTCGGCACCCGATCGATCACCGGCCCACTGGCCTCCCAGCCCGGGTGGGCCAGCACCGGGACCCCCCCGTGACGCGCGATCACCTCAACCGCCTCTTCGGGCGCCAGCTTCAACCGTGCGACATACGCGGGTCCGTTCCGGCCAAGGTACCGTTCGAACGCCTCCTGGGGCGTGTCAACCCGGCCTGCCTCGACCAGCGCGCGGGCGATGTGCGGGCGCCCCACCGCGGCGCCGGCGGCGATCCTCTGGACTCTCGCCCACTCCACCGTCACACCGAGCGCGGCCAGCTTCCGCACCATTTCCTCGGCCCGGCGCAACCGCCCATCTCTCATCCGCCGCAGGAACGCCTGGAACGCGGGGTCGGCGAGGTCGATGAAGTATCCCAGGATATGGACCTCGTACGCGTCGACATCGGTGTTGATCTCGACCCCCGGGATCACCTCGACCCCGTACGTCCGGCCCGCGGCGATGGCCTCGGCCAAGCCATCGGTGGTGTCGTGATCGGTCAGCGCCAGGATCGTCACCCCGTGCTCGCGCGCGGCCATGACGAGGCGGGCGGGGGGGAGGAGACCGTCCGATGCCGTACTGTGGGTGTGCAGGTCGATCCGCAGGGGTCGGCCGGGCCTACCGCGGGGAGACGATCAACTTGATCGCCGTCCGATCTTGACCGTCGATCTGCACGTCCGCGAACGCGGGCACGCACACCAAGTCCAGCCCGCTGGGGGCCACGTACCCGCGGGCAATGGCGATCGCCTTCACCGCCTGGTTGATGGCCGCCGCCCCGATCGCCTGCAACTCTGCGGTCCCCTTCTCGCGCACGACCCCTGCCAGCGCGCCTGCAACGGCCGTGGGATTCGACTTAGCGGCGACTTTGAGAACGTCCATGGGTGCGTGCCTCCTCAACGGAGCGGCGACGTGTCCCCGCGGGGTGCCGCAGGGGACCCTATTCTTTCGCGGGCACCCTGGAGAATCCTCCCCCCTGAGCCCTGGCGGGGCGGCCAAAAGCGCGTGAAAGGGAAGAACGGCCAACCCCTCGGGGCCCGGCGCGCGGGGCGTTTGGGGTCCTAGGGACGCCAGGACGGCGGCCCGCACCCCCGGGACGCCGCCACTGCCGCCGTCCCCCACCTTCGACTCTTGAGGGTGCCGGACCGCCTGGGCGGCAGGGCCCGATTGTGAGGATGCACGCCTTCCGGGACTATCCTTCCGCCCGGTATACGCGCTGGATGTGCGTGGTGCGACCGGTCTGATCGTCCACCTCGAGGACGACCGCGTTGAGCTGAGCGGGGCCCTTCGCAACGTCGAACCGCGCGGGGAGCAGGGTAAGGAACCGCTGGAGAACCTCCTCACGACCCATCCCGATGACCGAGTCCCGCGGCCCCGTCATGCCGACATCGGTGATGAACCCCGTCCCGCTCGGCAGAATCCGCTCGTCGGCCGTCTGGACGTGGGTGTGGGTCCCGAGGACCGCAGATACTTGACCGTCGAGGTGCCAGGCGAGGGCGATCTTCTCCGAGGTGGCCTCGGCGTGGAAATCGACGACGATCACGGGCGTTTCCTGCCGCAGCCGCTCCGCCTGCTCCTGCCCGACCCGGAAGGGCGACTCCAGGGGATCGAGGAAAATCCGGCCCTGCATATTGAGCACGCCCACCGACGGCCCGCGGCGCCCCCCCGAGAGCGGGAAGACCCCCGCCCCCCGCCCCGGCGTTCCGGGAGGATAATTGGCCGGCCTCAAGAGCCGCAGGTCGCTGTCGAGCAGGGAGAAGACTTCGCGCGCCTGCCAGGTATGGTTGCCCCCGGTGACCACGTCCACCCCGGCGGCGACGATCTCCTCGAACGTCTCGCGGGTGATCCCGAATCCGCCGGCGGAATTTTCCCCGTTGGCAATCGCCAGGTCGACGCCCAACTCGCGGCGCAAGCCGGGGAGCATCTGAGCAAGCACTCGCCGCCCGGGTTTGCCCACGATATCGCCGATGAACAAGAGCTTCATCCCGATCCCCGCTCCTCCACACGCAATGAGGGGACGGGCCATCGCGACCCGTCCCCCCGAGCTTCCCGCAGACGCCGCTCGGGCTCGGTGGTCTACTTGGCGTATTCGATCGCCCGAGTCTCGCGCAGCACCGTCACCTTGATCTGCCCCGGGTACTGCAACTCCTCCTCGATCTTTTTGGCCATGTCCCGCGCCATCGACGCGGCAGTGGCGTCATCGATCTCCTGCGGCTTGACCAAGACGCGGATCTCCCGGCCAGCTTGGATGGCGTACGCTTTCTCGACCCCGATGAAGGACGTGGCGATGCGCTCGAGGTTCTCCAGCCGCTTGATGTACATCTCCACCGTTTCTTTCCGTGCCCCCGGGCGCGAGGCCGAAATCGCGTCGGCCGCAGCCACCAGGATCGACTCAACGCACGTCGCCTCGGCGTCCCCGTGGTGGTAGGCGATCGCGTTCAGCACCTCCGGGGGCTCGTGGTACCGTCGGGCGATATCCATGCCGAGGTCGCTGTGGGTTCCTTCCGCCTCGTGAGTGAGCGCTTTCCCGATATCGTGCAGCAACGCGGCTCGGCGCGCGAGCTCGACGTTGGCCTCGAGTTGCGTCGCCATCAGTCCCGCGAGCAGCGACACCTCGATCGAGTGTTGCATCAGGTTCTGTCCGTAGCTGAATCGGAAGTTCAGCCGGCCGAGGAGCTTCAACTCCTCCGGGTGGAGCCCGTGAACGCCGGCCTCGAAGGCCGCGCGCTCGCCGGCTTCGCGGATCCGGGTGTCGATCTCTTTTTGCGCCTTCTCGACCATTTCCTCGATCCGCGCGGGATGAATCCGGCCGTCGCTGAGGAGCTTCTCCAGAGCCATCTTGGCGACTTCGCGACGAATCGGATCAAACGACGAGAGGGTCACCGATTCGGGAGTGTCGTCGATGATCAGATCGACCCCGGTCAAACTCTCCAGGGCACGGATGTTCCGGCCTTCCCGGCCGATGATCCGCCCCTTCATCTCGTCGTTTGGAAGCGGGATCACCGACACCGTTACCTCGGCGGTGTGGTCGGCAGCGCACCGCTGAATGGCCAGGGCCACAATCTCCCGCGCCGTCCGCTCGGCTGTCTCCCGAGCCTCCGTCTCGATTTTCTTGGCGGTTTGAGCCGCCTCGTGCTGAATTTCGACCTCGACCTTTGCCAGCAGTTCGTGACGCGCCTGCTCCAGCGTCAGACCCGCGATCCGTTCCAGCTCGGTCCGCTGACGCCGCTCCTGATCGTGCAGCTCCTCCCTAACCTTGGTAACCTCCTGCTCTCGCTGCGCGAGGGTCTGGTCCCGCTTCTCCACTGCCTCGAGCTTCCGGTCCAGGACCTCCTCACGTTGAATCAGCCGTCGCTCGAGCCGCTGAGACTCCGCGCGCTGCTCCCGGATCTCCCGTTCGGCATCCCGCTTGATTCGGAACGCCTCATCTCTGGCCTCCAGAAGGGCTTCGCGCTTCTTATTGTCCGCCTCCCGCTCCGCTGTGGCTTTCGCGTTCTCAACGATTTTCTGCGCAGCGACTTCGGCCGTGCCGATCTTCGCCTCGCCGGCGAACTTCCGCAGAAGGTATCCAAGGAGGAAGGCCACCACCAACAACCCAAGTCCCGCACCAACATACAGAACGGGGTTCAAGGGTGTCACCCCCCCCAGTCAGCGTATGATCTATCTGTCGGCCGCTACCCCTCCATCCTGACCGCGTGGCCAGTGTTTGGTGTTGATGCTGGCATCCTCATCGGCAGATCTTCACCCTATTGTATCGTGATGGTAAAATGCGGTCAAGAAACCCTCAACGCGGGCGGTAACACCTCGGCGTCCATGGTATACTCGAAACGTGGCAGCTTCGAGGCAAGAACCAGAGGCACCCGCGACGGGGGCGTCCCGTCGGCGCCGCCTGCCGTGGGCCTGGGTCGTCGTCGGACTCGTCGTGATCGCCGCCGCCGCGGCGGTCGTGGCGCGGACGCACGTCGCCGCGGTGACCCTCCAGGGGGCCGTCGTCACCCCGCCCGCGCCCGCACCGGACTTCACCCTCTTCGATCAGGATCGCCGGCCGGTTCGGCTCTCAGATCTCCGCGGCAAGAGCGTCGCGCTGACGTTCCTGTACACGCACTGCCCGGACGTCTGTCCGCTGATCGCGACCAAGATGCACGAGACCTATCTCCAGCTTGGGGGCGCCGCAACACGGATCCAGTTCATCGCCGTCACCGTCGACCCGAAGGGCGACACCCCGGGCGCCGTCCGCGGGTTCCTCGCCACGCATCAGGTGGACGGTGAACTCCTCTATCTCACCGGGCCCGTCCCGGAGCTCCGGTCAGTGTGGGGCGAATACTTCGTCGGCACTGATGCCAAAGAGGTAAACCCCCAAGCGGTTTCCGCAGGGCCCACGTCCCCTGACGTAGTGGACCACACCGCGATCGTGTACGTGATCGACCCGCGTGGGATGCTCCGCGTCTTCCTTCCTGCGAACTTCGACCCCAAGGACCTTGCCGCCGACCTTCGGATTCTCAGCGCGGGCGCAAAGTAGCGGCACCGGTCAAGACCATCGCGGGTCGCCGGGCGCGGGCTCGCCCCTCCCGCCACAGCGCACCGCTCGCTCCGATCAGGAGTGACCCGCCCGGTTACGGGCCGTTCGCGGAGACTTCGTCGGGGGCGGCCGCGGAAAGGCCCAACTCCTGAGGGATGGCGCCGACGTCGTGTCCCAGGATGATCAGGTGATCCGCGTAGCGATGGTAGTCCTCGTGGCATGTAAAGAGAAAGATCTGCCGCTCGCGGGAGAGGTCCCCGAGGAGGCGCATCGCCGCGGCCTTTCGCCCTTCGTCGTAGGCGAGGAAGGGATCATCAAGAAAGAGGGGCGGGCGGCGGCCCTCGCACAGCACATCGATCAAGGCGAGCCGTAGAGCGAGATAACACTGATCCGCGGCCCCGCTGCCGATCTCCCGGGACGCCGCGTCGACCTCCGCCCACCCCTTGGGAGGACCCACCCACACGCGCGGCGCAAGGGTGTGTTCGTCCACCTCCACGCGGTCGTAGGCACCGTCCGAGACCACGCGCAGGTACCGACTCGCCCGTTCCTCGAGCAACGCCTTCCCCGGAACCACGGTGAGCCGGTGGGCCTCCCCCAGCACGCGGCGGGTCAGTCGGAGAATTTCGATGAATCGTTGGAACCGCACGATCCGCTCGCGGACCTCCGCGAGCTCCTCCTCCACCCGGGCCAGCTCTTCGTTCGGTGACCGTCCGCTCAACCGGCCGTCCAGCCGTTGCAGAGCCCCCCGCCCCTCCTCGAGCCGGCGTGCTCGGGCTGCCGCGTCGTTTTGGAGTCGTTGAAACCCTACGGGATCCAGCCGCCGCAGCGCCAAGTTGGGATCCTCTCGTTCCGCGCGGACCATCGCGAGGTCGAGCAGGCCCCGCCGGTGCTCGTCGACGATCTC
The DNA here is from genome assembly GCA_035307765.1 of bacterium. NCBI lineage: Bacteria > bacterium. Next base: position 6,336 of record DATGHU010000050.1, read on the forward strand.
CTGCAGCCGCCGGCCCCCCAGGAGCTCGTCGACGAGTTTGCCTGACGAGGCCTGCCGGTGGCGGGCGCGCCGACACCGATCGGCGAGGTCCGTCGCGGCCTGAACCGATGGCACGCCGAGCGATTCCAGTTGATGGCGGAGCGCGGCGGCGGCCTCCTCGGCGGCCCGGCGCCGCTCCTCGAGGTCGCGAACCCGGCCCTGACGGGCCGCCCGGGTCACCGCTTCCAGCGCTGCCGCCCTGCCCCGCACCCGCGCCGCGACCGCAGCACTCCCCAGCAGCCCTGCGACAACCAACAGGGTTATACTCCAGCCGATCCTATCGACGGCGAGGAGCGCCACCCCCACCGCTCCAGCCACCACGGCCGCGAGACCGAACCCGGCCGGGCCCACCCCCAAGAGCGCGTGGTCGACAAACGATCGTGCCGCCGGCCCGGACCTCTCGATCGGGAGATCCGCGTCCCCCCCGTCCCCGAGAGCGGCCCGGAGAATGCGAAGCCGGGCGTCTGCCTCTTGCAGCCGCTGCAGGGCCTCGGCGTCCGGCTCAGAGAGGTGCAGAGCCTCGTCCTCGGCGGCCAGGGCGGCCTCGCGACCCGCTTTCTCCAGGCGGTCGAGCAGCGATTGCAGTTCCGTAGCCCGCTCGGTCAGCTGCGTCGACCGGGCGTCGAGCTCCAGGAGCCGCCGATTGCCCCTCATCAGCTCCCCGTCGTCCCGAACCTGCTGCTCCAATTCCCCGACCTGGGCGAGCAGGCGGTCCCGATCGGTGGCCGCCCGCTCGATCGCCTCGACTTCCGAGGCCAGCCGGCTCTGCTCGGCGGTGAGCGCCGCGATGCGGTCCTGATTCCGCTTGAGCGGGCCCGGCGTCTTCGAGGGGTGCGAGAGCCCGACTTCGAGCCCCCGGATCTTGTCGTCGATCGTTCGGAGCACGCGAGTCGCATCGGTGTCGGCCCCGGTCACAATTCTCGCCAGGCGGGTCCCGATCTCGCGACCTTCGTGCTGGATTCCCGCGAGGTCCCACTGGCGAATGTGCGCGGTGGCACGAAACAGGGTGAGGCTGGTCAGGCCGAGCACCTCGCCGATCTGCCGCTCTACGTCCTTGGGGTTGTCCCACGTCTCGCCGCCAGCCGCCAGCGAGACCTTCTTTGCCCCGAGGTCTCGGTGCAACCGATACGAGCGATCCCCGGCCTCAAACTCCATGCTAACTTCGCCGGCCTCCGCCTCTCCCCAGGTCGCGTACGATCTGGCTTCCGCCGGCCTGACGGGAAACAGCGCCGCGGACACGGCAAGGTGGAGGGTCGACTTGCCGGCGTCGTTGCGTCCGTAGATGACGTTGAGCCCCGGGCCGCACTCCAGCGCCTGATCGACCAGTTTTCGAAACCCTCGGATCCGCAGGCGGCGGATGATCATCCGAGGACCTCCTTCCCCTCCAGCAGCGCGATCCCGAGCCGGAGGGCATCCTCCCCCACCGCGCGGGCCTCCCCTTCCCGGGCGGAGATTTCCGTCTGCATCAATTGCACGAAGCGACCGAGCACAGTGCTCTCGGGAAACTGCGCGGGATCGATCACATCGGGGCGGAGGTGCGATTCGTCGCGGATCTCGAGTCGGAAGAATTCCCCGGCAAGGTCCTGGCGGAGGCGGTTGGGGCTGAGGCGATCGGCCAGGGCGGCCAACCCGGTCAAGACGACCGTAAGGGCAAGATCCGGGTGCGCCTCGGCTTGGATCATGCGGGCCGCCTCTTCCTCCCCGCCCACGGTGGCGACGTCCAAGCTCAGGCGGCGGCTCCGGCGGCGCCCGACCCGCCGCGGAGTGACCTCGACGCGCCCCGGAGCCTCCAGGGTCACGAGGCAGACGTTCCCCGAGTCGGGCTCGTCCAGGTCGATCATCTCCGGCGCGCCGCTGTACCAGGCGGCCACCCCGCCGCTCGACACTTCCCGAGTGGAATGCCAGTCCCCCAACGCGAGGTAGTCGACCTTGCTCGCCGCGATCTCCTCCGGGGTGATGAGCCCGAACTGAACGGGGAGGTCCGGACGCTGGATGCTGCCGTGGGCGAGGCCGACCAGGAACCGGGTCGGGCGTTCGGCGGGCGGCGCTGCCAGCGCACTCTCGGCGGAGAGCTGACGCTGCCGCGAGCGGCCGATCACCGTCAGATCCAGGTCGGGGAATACCTGCGCGCCGGGCTCGGGGCCGAAGACCGTGACGGCCGCCGAGGCGGCGGCGAGATCTCGCCACACGACGGCACTTCCCTCGCCGAGGGGATCGTGGTTGCCGGCCACGGCGCACACCCGAATCCCGGCCGCCCCCAGGCGGCGGAGTTCCGGGACCGCGAACCCGACCCCGGCGCGGGACGCGGCCACGGAATCGAAGAGATCGCCCGCGATCAACATGAGATCCACGCGCTCCTCGATCGCCAGGGTAACGACCCGGGTGAACGTCGCTTCGAGCTGGCGCCGCTGCTCGCGTCCCCGCTCGCCCAGCATCCGGAAGGTGGCCCCCAGATGGACGTCGCTCGTGTGCAGCAGGCGCACGCTCATTCGGCGGTCGCGGTGAACGGGCAGATCTCGTTGAACGCACAGTACGGGCACGCTCGGTAGGGATCTGGGGTGGCGAGAAACTGCTGCGCGCGGATCCCGCCCGCCGCGTGCAGGATCATCTCCCGGGTTCGGGCCAGCTCGGCATCGGTCTTGCGGGCGCGGCCGACGAGCACCTGCGTCCCCAGGAAGTGGAGCTCGACGCGATCCGGGAGGCGGCCGAACACCTCCGAGTAGGCCAGCGTGTAAATGGCCAGCTGTTCGCTGTCCTTGGCGCGGCGATCGGCGTCCTGCTGGGTGCGGACATCGGTGCTCTTGAAGTCGATGATCGCCACTTCTCCGCCCCGGACGTCGACGCGGTCCCATCGGCCGCGGATCATCGTCGCGCCGACATGGAACCGAAATTCGCGCTCCACGAACGTGGGGACGGTCCCGCTGGCCTCCTGGTAGGCGTAGAAGCGCCGCAGCGCGACCCGGCCGGCCTCAAGGCGCTGGTCCTCGTGCTCGCGGCTGAGGAAGCCCTCGTTCACCCAGGCCCGCTCGAAGTGCGCGATCAGGTCGTCCGCGGTCACCGGCTGGTGACGCGCCTTCCGGCGGTTGTACTCTTGAACGGCGTCATGGAGCGCGGCCCCGTAGACCACCCGATGATCGCGGAGCACCGGAACGCGCAGGATGTGGATGTACTTGTACTTGAGCGGACACGTCGAGTAGTCGTCGACCTGCCGGAACGAAAGCGGGATCACCTGATCGCCCGGCGGCACGAGCGTGAGCTGCGGGTGCAGATCAACCGGGGGGGCGTGGCGCTCCACCGCCTGGACCACAGATGCGCGGAACGTTTCCGGATCCGCCCGTGGCAGATCGAGCGTCTCGAGGACGAAGCGGCTGACCTTCCGCGGGCGCGCGCCCCCGTAGTCCTGGGCGCTGGTCAGGTAGAGATCGCGCTTGGCCCGGGTCATCCCGACGTAGAACAGCCGGCGCTCCTCCTGCAGGTGGAAGTCTCCGCTCGGCAGCAGATCCTTCATCAGCGCGTCCGGCAGCGGGATCGGTTCGCCTCGGGCCCGCGATGGGAACTTGTCAGACACGAGGCTCACCAGAAACACGACGGGAAACTCCGACCCCTTGGCCTTGTGGATCGTGAGCACACGGACGGCGTCGGCCTCGGTGTCGAACTCGGCCGTCGGCGGGTCGTCGCCGGCCTCGATCAGCAGGTCGAGATACCCCACGAACCCCGGCACCCGATCGACCTGGGCGATCGCGCCGTACCGCGACACCAGGTCGAAGAACTTGGAGAGGTTGGCGACCTTCTGCTCGTCTTCCGGCCGGCCGGAGGCGGCCAAACGGCCGACGTACCCGGTGCGGGTCACCAGGTATTCGTAGAGCACCCGGCCGGTGGGATACCGCGAAGCCATCTCCGTCATCGCGTCGAGATCCTCGACGACCTTGGCGATCGAGGCGCGGCCCTCCGCGCTGACCTCGATTCCCTCGATCCGGTCGAGCTGCCGGTAGACGTGGCTCAGCGATCGATTCTTGCGGTTCGCATAGCTCATGCAGAGGGCGAGGTCCTGGGGGGGGACCTCGTAGAACGGGGCGGTGCTGAGCAGGTACAACGACAGGCCGTCCTGGGGATTGGCGAAACAGCGCAGGGCCGCGATCACCAACCGGATCTCCTCGCGGTCGTAGAGGCCCCGGGTTCCCGAGAACCGGAAGGGGATCCCCCGAAGGTTGAGCGCGCGCAGGAACGGATCGGCGTCACGGTTCGCGCGGACGAGAATCGCCACGTCCCCATACCGCCACTGGCCGTCGGCCACGCGGCGGACGATGCGCTCCGCCACACCATCGGCTTCGCTGTTCAAGGTGTCGAAGTGCAGGTGCCGGGGAAGACTCCCGGGGCCCGCGACGGCCACGAGGTGCTTGTCGATGTGGTGGCGGACCTCAAGCCGGTCCGGGTCGTTGTGTCGGATCAGGCGGTACGCCGTGTCGAGGATGAACTGCGTCGAGCGGTAGTTCTGCGTGAGCACGACGATCTTGGCATCGGCATAGGTTTCGGTAAAATAGGTGATGTTGCTGTAGGACGCCCCACGCCATCGGTAGATCGCCTGGTCATCGTCGGCGACCACGGTGAGGCACCTCCGGCCGCCGGCGAGGAGCTTCACGAGCTCGAATTGCGCGTAGTTGGTGTCTTGAAACTCGTCGACCAGCACGTATCGGAACTGCTCGCGGTACCGCTGCAGCACGGTGGGATGCTCGCGGAGCACGCGCAGCGTCATGGTGATGAGGTCGCCGAAGTCCACCCGGCCCTCCCGCGCGAGCAGCCGCTGGTACGCCCCGTAGGCCGCGGCGACCTCGCGCTGCTGGCGGACCTGTTCGGCGGCGGCGGGGTCATCGGGAGCGGCAGCGGCGGCGAGCCGCTCGGCGTAGGCGGCGTACTCCTCGGGGGTGGTGTCCTCGTCCTTCGCCCGGCTGAACAGCGAGGCCAGCGCGTCGATGTGCCGGGTCGGATCCCCCAGCGGGCGGTAGTATTCCAAGGGCAGCTCGAAGAGGCGCTCGCGGATGAAGATGATCTGTTCGGGCTTCGTCAGCACCCGGAAATCGGGGGAGAGCCCAAGGTGGAGCGCATGCTCCCGCAGCACCCTGTCCCCAAAGGCGTGAAACGTGCTGATCCACGCCTGCGTGTACCCGTACGGGACGAGCCGATCCACCCGCTCTTCCATCTCGGCCGCGGCGCGGTCGGTAAAGGTCAGCGCCAGGATCTCTTCCGGGCGCGCCCGGCGCGTGGTGATCAAATGGGCGATCCGCCGCGTAATCACGGTGGTCTTCCCGGTGCCGGCTCCGGCGACGATCAACAGCGGCCCTTCGGGGTGCACAACGGCCGCGAGCTGCTCGTCGGTCAGCCCGTCGAGGATCGCGTCCCCCGGGATCGGACGGGCCGCGGGCGCGGGCGGCGCAGCCAAGCCTGCGCCCGCGCCGTCCGACGGCGCAAGGGCGAGCACCAGCTGATCGTGCCGCAGCCGATCACCCTTCCGGTCAGCCATCGAACCGCTCCGCCTCAACCTCCCCGATCTCCCGCAGCGCCCGGATGATCGTCGCGTGCGCAAACCCTCGCCGCTCCAGCATCGCCGCGATGCGGCGTGTCCGTTGCGCCGGGGACAACCGCCGACAGGCCGGGAGGCGGCGCCGGACCAGCGCGGACGCAGACCGCTCCTCGACCGCGGCGAGATCGGGGTCCACCTCAAATGCCTCGCGGACCGCCCGGGCGATCAGTGCGGGGGCGACACCCTTCTGGCGGAGCTCCCACCGGATCCGCCCCACCCCGTACGCGCGCGACGCCAGGCGCGCGGTGATCCAGTCTTTGGCAAAGGCGAGATCGTCCAGGTACCCTCTTCCCTCGAGGTCCGCGATCACCGCCCGCAGCGTCTCCCGGGGGATCCGGTACCGAGTCAAGCGGGATCGCAGCTCCGCGGCGCTCCTCGGCCGGATCGCCAAAAGACGAAGGGCCCGATCCCGGGCCCGCAGGTAGCCATCGCGCGCCTCCAACTGCGCCACGAGACCCGGCGCGACCGCCTCGCCGATGGCGAGCCCGCACCGAGCCACCTCCGCGGCATCGACGCGGAACCGCCGGCCGTCGTCGAGCCGTACGATGCATCGTCCGCCGGCGCCGTCAGGGCTGGCGAGCGCCGTCACCGTCCGTAAGGAACCGGCGCGGCGCGGATCGTCGCTCAGCGGCACATCCGGAGGACCCGGGAGAAGAACCACCCCGCCCCCAACGTCCCTCGAAACCCTGCGGCGCCGACGGAGCCTCCCCGGCGCCAACGCACGCGCCCGGAGGTTCCGGCCGGCGTATCGGTCATCGAGGCGCGCGAGCCGCTACCCCCTTCGTGACCGGCGCGCCCGAGCGGGCATCGCGGGGCTGCGGCCCCACCTCCCCGTTGGCCGAGGCCTCGCGGCCCGCCGGGGGCTCGGGGACCGCGCCGGGGCGGCTGATCCCGAGTTTCTCCCGAAGGCGCCCTTCGATCTCCTTGGCCAACTCGGGGTTGCTCTCCAGAAACTCCCGTGCGTTATCGCGCCCCTGCCCGAGGCGCATTTCCTTGTAGGCGAACCAGGTGCCCGACCGGGCCACGAGGTTCTGCGCCACCGCCAGGTCGAGCAGGCTGCCAACCTTGCTGATGCCCTTTGGGAAGATGATGTCCAGCTCGGTGTCCCGGAACGGCGCGGCCAGCTTATTCTTCACGACCTTGACCCGTACCCGCTGGCCGAGGACCACGTCCCCCGACTTGATGGATTCGGTCCGGCGGATCTCCATGCGCACGGACGAATAAAACTTCAGCGCGCGCCCGCCCGTCGTCACCTCCGGGGACCCGAACATGACGCCGACCTTCTCGCGGAGTTGGTTGATGAAGATCACCGTGGTGCGGGACTTGCTGATCGCCCCCACAAGCTTGCGCAGCGCCTGGGACATCAGGCGTGCCTGGAGGCCCACATGGGCGTCCCCCATCTCCCCCTCCAGCTCCGCGCGCGGGACCAACGCGGCCACGGAGTCCACCACGATCACGTCGATCGCACCGGACCGCACCAACATCTCGGCGATCTCCAGCGCCTGCTCACCGGAGTCCGGCTGGGAGATCAGCAGGTTGTCGATGTCCACGCCCACGTTGCGGGCGTACTCGGGGTTGAGGGCGTGCTCGGCATCAATGAAGGCGGCCACCCCACCTTCCCGCTGCGCCTCGGCGATGATGTGATATCCCAGGGTGGTCTTCCCCGACGACTCCGGGCCGTAGATCTCCACTACCCGGCCCCGGGGCACCCCCCCGACACCCAGAGCCACATCGAGCGTGATCGCTCCCGTGGGGATGACCTCCACGCTTAGCCTGGCCTGGTGTTCACCGAGCTTCATGATCGAGCCCTTGCCGAACTGCTTCTCAATCTGCGTGAGAGCGAGGTCCAGGCTCCGCTGCCGCTCGTTCATCTTCCGCTCCTCCCCGGCGTCCTCAGACCGCCCTGAGGGCTTTCTGAGGCGGCTGGCTCGTTCGATTGACGGGCCCCAGTATACCAAACATATGTTCGCTTTGTCAAGGAACCCAGCACCTCAGCCCGATTCACCGAGTCCCACCTCTTGGACCTGCCGGTACACCGCCCCGGACGGATGCAGCGTGCTCTCCATGACGAGGAGGTTGGTGACGTCCTGAGCCCCGAGCGCGAACTCGCTGAAAGGGGCGATGGCCGCGGTGAGATCCGGCGCGGGGCCCGTACGCCGCACCCGGGCGATCGTGAGGTGCGGCCGAAAGGGCCGGGCCTCTTTCGGGAACGTCATCCGATGCAGCGCCCCATCGAGGTCGGAGGCGAGGGCGGCCAGACGATCGGCACCCTCGGCCACCCCCACCCAGACGACCTGCGGCCGGCGCGGGGAAGGAAACGCTCCCAGTCCCGCGAGTGCGATGCGAAATCCCTGGGCACGCGCGGCCACATCCTTGGCGGCGGCTGCGACCCGTGCCAGTTGCGCGGGCGTGATCTCGCCGAGGAACTTGAGGGTGAAGTGCAGGTTGTCGGGGGGGACCCAGCGGAGACTTTGCTCGGCCTCCCTCAGGTGGGGCGCGAGGCCGGCGACCGCGCGGCGCAGAGCCGAGGCCAGCGGCACGGCGACGAAGATCCGGCGGCGCGCCTGAGCCACCCCCGTCCCGGGTGGCACAGGTGCGGAGGTCTCCGTGGACCTTGGCGACATGCTCACGCCGTGGATCACCTCAGCAGGTGCAGCCGGATCATGTCGAGGGCCGACTGGGACGCAAGATAGCGCACCCCCGAGCGACCCGGCTCTGTCCCGTACCGCACCTCGCGCACGTCGGTCCCCTCGCTGTGGGCCAGCGCGATGTAGACGAGCCCGATGGGCTTTTCGGCTGTGGCGCCGGTCGGGCCGGCGATCCCCGTCGTCGCAATCCCGATGTCGGTGCCCGCCTGCGTGCGAACCGCCTCCGCCATGGCCCGGGCCGCTTCGACGCTGACCGCCCCGTGCCGCTCCAGGACGTCCGCGCCCACGTCGAGCCAGCGTTGTTTGGCCGCGTTGCTGTAGGTGATGATCCCCCCATCAAGAAAGGCCGACGCTCCGGCCGGGGTGGCGAGACGGTGGCCGAGGAGCCCCGCCGTGCACGACTCCGCAACCGCGACCGACACCCGCTTGGCGGTCAGGGCCCGCGCCACAACTTCCTCCAGGGTCGCCTCCCCCGCCGAGTAGATGGCCGGCCCGAGGCGCTCGCGGGCGGCCCCCTCGGTGCGATCGAGCAGCGACTCCACCTCGGCCTCGGTCCCCCGCGCGGTCAGCCGGACGTGGCACTCACCGGTGTGCGCGTAGGGAGCGATCGTGGGGTTCACGCTGCTCCGCATCAGGTCCCGGAGGCGGTCCTCCACCCCGGACTCCCCCAGCCCGGTGATCCGCAGGACGCGCGAGCGGATCACCTCGCGTCCGGCAAGTCCCCGCTCGCGGAGGTAGGGGACGATGGAATCCTGCACCATCCCCTTCATCTCGCGCGGCACTCCCGGGGTGAAGATCAACGTCTTCCCGTGGTGCTCGATGATCACCCCGGGCGCGCTGCCCCGGGGGTTTGGGATCATCCGCGCCCCCCGCGGCAGCATCGCCTGCTTGACCTGCTGGCTGCTGAGCGGGCGGTTGCGCTTGCGGAAGAACTCCTGAATGTGCGCCCAGGCCTCTTCGTGGCGCTCGATCGGCAGAGCCAGCGCCTCGGCCACGGCGGCGACGGTCAGATCGTCGTCGGTGGGGCCCAGCCCCCCGGTGGAGAGGATGAGATCGGCGCGGTCGAGCGCGTGCAGGAACACGTCCTGCACGCGCCGGACGTTGTCGCCGACCGTGGAGCGGAAGTAGACGGCGATGCCCAGGTCCGCGAGCACCGTGCACAGAAACGTGGCGTTGGTGTCGACGATCTGGCCGAGCAGGTGCTCGGTCCCCACCGAGATGATCTCGGCACGGACCAGCTGCCGCGGGTGGGGGCTGCCGCCATCGGCTGCGGGTTTGGCGGGATCTGTCACGGGGTCATCTCTCCTCCAACTTGATATGTGCGCTCGACGACCTGTCCGGCTCCCCCCAGGTGGCCAAGATCGCGCCCGTTGACCGAGACATTGACGCCGCTGGCGTTTCCCACCCGAATAATCAGTTCGCGCTTCGCGGACCAGACCTGCCGGTCGCCGGAGTTGACAATCCCCTCGAAGACGGTCGCCCCATCGGCGACCGCGCGTACCCAGGAGCGGTCGGAAGCCACCACGACGATCTGCAGCGGGGACGTCAGCCGGGCACCCGCCTGGGGCGCCCCGGCAGGAGGCGCCCCCGGCGGGGTACCCTGCCCCGCGGGGGGCGTAGCCGGCGGAGGGGTCGGGGATGGCGAAGCTGCGGGCGCGGGAGGCGGCTTGGGGGACGGTATGGGCTTGGCAGGTGCGGCGGGAGGCGACGTCTGGGGTGCAGACGCAGGGGCGAGCGAACTGGGGCCGCCAACGGCTGGCGCAATGGACGGAGCTGCCGCCGGGTGGGGCAGCGGAGCGACACGCTGAATCGGTGGAGCCTGGGGCGGGACGGGCTCGGTCCTCACCGGCGCCGTCGCACTCGAACGAACGGCCGGCGAAGTGGATCCGGAGGCGGGTCGGGATGCTTTTGGGAGAGGCGTCTGCGCGAACTGGCGGATCTGGCTGAGGAGGACGTAGCCCACGAGCAGAATTCCCACGCCGGCAACGATCCCGAGGCCGATCAGGAGCCCGCGCGTCCGCGAGAATCGGGTGGCCGGCGTGATCCGCACCTCGACCGGAGAATCCCTCCGGCCCAGCACCCCCGCGGCGCCGTGCAGCGGCGGGTTGCGGGGGTACGCCCCGAGCAGTTCCTCGGCGGGGATGCCCAGATAATCGGCGTAGCTGCGAAGAAATCCCCGGACGTAGGCGGGACCGGGGAGATCGCCAAACGCTTCTCGCTCCAGCGCGTCAAGGAAGGCGCAGCGGATTCGGGTGACGCTTTCGATTTCCTCGAGGGACAAACCGAGAGCCTGACGGGCACTCCGCAGCCGTTCGCCGATCCCAAGCGCTGCCATCCTCAGCAAGAGTTCTTGACTCGGGAAACACTTTCCTGCGACGTGAGTGCGGGGCACTGCGGCTCGAACTCGTAAACTCGAGGAACACACTGCGGCCGGCGAGGCGAATGTCCAATTTGACCAAAGAAAAGTGCATATATTCAGTGTGGGGGGCTCACGGACCCGCTTCCACGGAGCCCTCCGCCCTCATTTCCGCCACGTCAGACTCGGGGGGCAGATCCGATTGCCAGACGAAGCCATGAGGCGTTCGGCCACATCGACGAGTTCCACCCGGGGCATGTCGATCATCCAGTTCGTCGTCATGCTCGCGTTGATGGCGGCCGTCCTCACGGGCGGGGTGATGGGCATCAGCAAAGCGCTGGCCCACGAGCACCTCGACGGGTGGACCCGCACCATGACCTTCGACATCGCGGCGGGGCGGCAGGCGGCGCAAACGGAGCGGGCGACGGTGACGGTGACCCTGGGGACATCGTCGTACCTTATCGCCGTAACCGGTGGGAGCACCCTCAAGTACGGGGCCATGCCGACAGACATCGCGGTTACCACGACGTGTCCGGCGAGCATCTGTTCGTTCGACCGCCGTGGGGTGCCGATCGCGCCGGGGACCATCACCCTGACAAGCACCTCGCTCGGGCTCACCCACACGGTGACGATCCAGGCGGGCACGGGGAGGGTTTCCTACCAATGAGGCGACCGCGGGGCGGCGAGGGCGGGTTCACGATCGTCGAAGCCGTGGTCGCCACCGCGCTCCTGGGCGTCATCGCGATGACCGTCCTCGGCGGACTGCTCTTCGGGATGACCCAGGCCCACAGCGGCCTCAACCGGGCGGCGGCCGCCGCCTGGGCGCAGACCGAACTTGACTACCTCCGCCTGCAAGGATACGGGGGGCTGGGGGCGAATCCGCCGACCTGGACGCTCACTCCGACAAGCGTGCCCAAGACCTTTGCCAACATTGCGGAGCCATCCATCCCGGCGGGGTTTGACCACGCGGTGATCACGATCCAAACGCTGCCCGGGCTCCCCGTCAAACAAGTCACGGTCACCCTTTACCAGACCCCTTCATCCGTGTACGCGACCCTGGCGATGTATGTCTCCAACTACACGCACCCTTAGCGGGCCGTCCCCCCGTCGCCCGTCGGGCACGATCGGCGGGGCGGCCGCTCGGGGGCAACGGGACGAGGCGGGCCTCACTCTGCTCGAGATGTTGGTCGGGATTATGATCATGGCGATCGTGGGCGGGGCGATCTCGATCCTGGTGGGCGGGGCCGTGCAGAGCAAGATGATCTCTTCGGTCAGATCGGCCGACACCGAAACGGCCCGAGGGACCCTGGAGTGGATTACGGAGCGGGTCCGCAACGCCGGCTTCAACCTCCTCCCAGGGGGGCAGACGCAACTGCGGTGCAAGGACCGGGTCGTGGCGCAGGACGCAAGCCTCCTGCCCACGACGACCAGTGTCTTTGTCAGTGGAGAGATTCTCAACACGGATACGGTCGCCGGGAATGAAGACCTCACGATCGGGTACTACCTGGGGGTCGACCCCGTCACCGCCGCGCCCGTCGTCATGGAGTACAATCAGCCCTGTTCTACGGGCGCCACGTCGATCGCCACATATTCCAAGCCCCTTTCCAATCCCAGCCTCACCGTCACCAGCCTCTCCTTCCAGTATTACGACGCCAGCGGCAACACGGTGGCCGGCCTCACCACCCCCGCCACGATCCGCCAGATCCAGATCATCGGCATCTCGATCACGGTGCAGGGAGCGGAAGGCCGATCGGGAGTGCAGGCGCAAACCCTCACCCGGTATGTGCTGCTGCGGAATCCCGAGCCCAATACCAACAACTGGGTGGACCAAAATGAAAAGTTCTAGCGGCGGGCGGCCGAGGCCCGTCACCTCGCTGATCGCCAGCGAGCGCGGGGCCCTCCTGATGTTCGTCCTGCTCGTGATGCTGCTGATCGCGGCGATCACCCTCACCGTCATGCAGTTCATCGCCGCGGACCAAGCGGCGGGCATCCGCGAGCTGCAGGCCGTGGAGGTCTTTAACGTCGCGGAAGCGGGTGTCCACTACGCGATCGGACAGCTGCAGCAGTCGGGGGCCAGCGCGGACAAGGCGTGGACGCAAACGATCACGGCGGGATCCACCACCCTGGGCACCGCTCAGATCACGGTCAACTGCATCGACACCGGCGCGGTCCCCCCGTGCAGCGGGACCTGGGCGGCGTACCGCCGGATCATCTCCATCGGCACGCTCCCGATCGCCGGGCCGACCCGGACGATCGTCGCGGTCGTCCAGGGCAGCGGCTCGGCCGGGAATCCCTATGCCGTCTGCGGCTACCAGACGATCATGCTCGCCACCCAGGTGGACCTCTTCGGGGACTTGGGCAGCAACGGCGCGATCTCGCTCTTGGGCAACGCGGCGGTCAACGGGGACCCCAACACCCCCCAGAAGTACACCGGGGTCGCGCGCGCGAACGGATCCATCAGCTGTTCGGCGGGCTGCGGGAACATCCAGGGAGGCGCATTCCCCAACACTTCGGGGACCCTCTGTCCGGCGGTGGCCACCGGGCCCTTCGCCTTCAGCGGCAGCAACCTCACGGTGGGGTCCACGGGCTTTACCATAAATGCCCTCAACGGCCTGACGTGGTTCGATGTGCAGGTCAGCGCGGCCACGTGCGCGGGGGCCCAACCCTACAACGACCTGAAGATCCAAACCGGTGCCGCCGGGACGACGACCGTCGTGCAGATGCGGACGCTCACCATGGGAAATTGCACGCGGCTCATTGTCGTCGGCGCGGGAAACGCCGACCTCAGAATCGGCCTGTCGTCCGGAGCGGGGTTGGTAGTGGGATCATCCGATCACTTCGGCGTCGGCCCGTCGGATACGCAAGGCTCGCCCGCGCCGGTAGCGGCCGGCCAGCTCACGGTCGAGGTCAATTCCAATTCGTCGTGCGCCACCACGTGCGCGGCGAGCCTCGGGGCCAGCGGCGTGATCTCGGGCGTGTTCCTGGTCCCGGCCGGGGAGATCGACGTCGCGGACTCCCAAGTCAGCGGCGCCCTGGTCGCGAACGTGGACACGTTCGAGAAGGGGGCCACCTTCACGTATGACGCGAGCGCCGGCATCGGCGCCGCCACCTACAGCAACTTCAACAACCTGCGGTCCTGGAAGGACCAGTAGCGACCTCAGGCCTCCGCCGGCGTGGACTCGGCGGGCTTCGCCGCTACGGGGGAGGCGGGCTTGACGCCGAGGGGCTTCCCGCCTTTGAGCACCCGTTCCAAGTCGTCGATCCCCATCAAGACCTCGCGGGGGCTGCTGCCCTGCGAGGGGCCGACGATCCCTTTCTCTTCCAGCTGATCGACCACCCGAGCGGCGCGCACGTAGCCGATGCGCATCTTCCGCTGCAGCAGCGACACCGATCCATAGCCGGCGCGGACCACCAGCCGGGCCGCATCGGCGAGCAGGCTGTCCTCGTTCTCGTCCTCTTCGGGCGGGGCGCCCTCCCCGGCCTGCACCAACTCCTCGACGTACTCGGGCTGCCCCTGCGCGCGCCAGAACTCCACCAGCCGCTCGCTCTCCGCGTCGCTGATGTACGATCCCTGCACCCTCGTGGGCCGGGTGGCGCCGATCGGCGCGAAGAGCATGTCGCCTCGACCGAGAAGCTTCTCGGCGCCGGGGTGGTCGAGGATCGTGCGGCTGTCGACCTGGGACATCACGGCAAACGCGATCCGGGAGGGAATGTTCGCCTTGATCAACCCGGTGATCACGTCGACCGAGGGCCGCTGCGTGGCGACCACGAGGTGGATCCCCACCGCGCGGGTCATCTGCGCCAGCCGACAGATGATCTCCTCAAAGTCCTTCGGCGCCACCATCATCAGATCGGCGAGCTCATCGATGACGATTAAGATGTACGCCAGCGGGCGGTCCGGGTGCTCGCCGTTGAAGGCCTGGATGTTGCGCACCCCTTCGGAGGCAAACAGCGCATAGCGGCTCTCCATCTCCTGGATCGCCCAGCGCAGCTTCGCGGACGCCTCGCGGGGACCGATGACGACGGGGCTGAGGAGATGAGGGATGCCGTTGTAATTCGTCAGTTCGACCCGCTTCGGGTCGATCATCAAAAACCGCACCTGCTCCGGGGTGGCGCGGAACAGGATCGTCGCGATCATCGCGTTGAGCGCCACGCTCTTCCCGGCCCCCGTGGCCCCCGCGATCAGCAGGTGCGGCATCGCCACGAGATCGGCCACCACCGGCGTGCCGGCGATCCCCTTGCCCACGGCGACGGTCAGCGGCGACGCCGAGCGGGCGAGCTCCTGGCTCGTCAGGATCTCGCGAAGATGCACGAGCCCGGGGCGCTCGTTCGGGAGTTCGACCCCGATCGCCGACTTGCCCGGGATGGGCGCCTCGAGCCGCACGCTGCTCGCGGCGAGCGCCAGGGCGATATCGTTCTGCAGCGTGGTGATCTTCTGGACCTTCACCCCGGGCGCGGGCTGCAGTTCGTACCGGGTCACCACCGGCCCGGTCTCCCATCGGATCACCCGGGCCTCCACCCCGAAACTCGCCAGGGTGCGCTCGAGGTGGCGTGCTACCTCTTCGGGCTCCACCTTCCCCGCCCGCGCCTTCCCGGCCGCGTAGGGCTCGAGCAGCGACAGCGGCGGGAGGGTGTAGCCCTGCTGCGGCGGGGCGGGAAAGGGCAGCAGCTCCTGCTCCACGACGGGCTTTCTGCGCCGCTTTCCGCTCCGCTCGCGGCCTTCCCCGGACGCGGCCGCAAACTCCGCGGGGTCGGGCGGCGCCTCCATGCTGTCGGAAGCTTCGTCCGGCTCGGCGGGAGCTTCCACCACTGCCTCGGCGGACCGATCGGCCGCGGGAGCTTCCGGGACGTTCGTCGCACTCCGCTCAGGATCGTCGGGAGCCCCCCACACCGGCCCCCCTACCGGGATCATCCGGGACCTGGGGTGCGTCCGGATCAGTGTCTTGGCGAGATCGGTCACCACCGCCTGTGTCATGCGGACAAGCCGGCCGGGCAAGGGACGGGCGGTGCGGTAGAGGGCCGCCGCCGCGAACGCGGCCACCCGTCTCGCCGACATCTCAAGCGCGCGCGCCGCCGCGCCCGCCATCTCGCCGGTCGCGCGGAGCAGGTCGGTGAGCGATCGCCCGGTGAAGAGCAGCGCCGCGCCCACCCCCCCCAGCGCGGTCACCGTCCACAGACCGGGGTCGCCGACGGCCCGGCGCAGCAGCACCTCGAGCCGGGCTCCCACGTACCCACCGCCGCGGCGGGCGGCGGCGGCGGCGAACTCTCGCCCTCCGGGATACCGAAAGTGCAGCGCGACCAGCGCCACCAGGTAGCCGAGGAGGACGCCGTAGAGGCGGGCGCTGAGGTGAAAGGATTCCCGGACGAAGAGGGTCAGCCCAATCACGAGGCACAACACGGGCACGATGGGAAGGCCCACCCCAAACATCACGCCCAACCGCGCCGCCACAAAACGGGGCGCGTGGGCCGTCTGTGTGGGCATGAGGCTGATGCCGATCAGCAAGGCGAGGGCGATCAGAAAGGCACCTGCGATTTTGGCGGGCATCGACCCGCCGCGGGACCGTCTGCGTCTGGCCACGTGCGGCCTCCTCTGCTGCGATGAGTGCTGCGTCCGTTGCCGGAACGTCGGGTGCTACACTTCCACCAGCAATGGTAAGATCATCGGCTGCCTGTGGGTCTTTTCGAATACATAGCGGCTGAGCGTATCCCTAATGGCCGAGCGAACGCCTCCCCACTCCGTGATCCCGCGATCGTGACAGCGGGTCACGGTTTCCCGCACGCGCTGCTTGCATTCCTCGATCAGGCCCCCAGACTCGCGCACGTGCACGAACCCACGCGACACGATATCCGGTTCCGCCAGCAGTTCCCCGCTCTGGCGGTCGAGCGCCACGAGCGCGATCACCACGCCGTCTTGGGCGAGGTGCCGGCGGTCGCGCAAGACCACCGTCCCCACCCCCACCCCGAGCCCGTCGACGAGGATATTCCCCGCCTCCACGGTCCCGACGCGGGCGATCCGGGTCGGTGTCACCTCGACCACTTGTCCATTCTCCATGAGGAGGGTCCGTTCCTTTGGGATCCCCACCTCCTGGGCCAGGAGCTGATTCAGGACGAGGTGCCGGTACTCTCCGTGCACCGGGATGAAGAAGTTGGGGCGCAGCAGCGTCAGCATCAATTTCAGTTCCTCCTGACAGGCGTGCCCGGAGACGTGCACCTGCGGGCCGTAGATCACCTCCGCCCCCTGCCGGAAGAGCTGATTGATCGTGCGGCCGACCATCGCCTCGTTCCCCGGGATGGGACTCGCGGACAGCACCACCGTGTCGCCGGGAGCGATCGTCACCAGACGGTGCGTGCCGGCCGCCATCCGCGTCATGGCGGAGAGGGGTTCGCCCTGGCTCCCGGTGGTCAGGATCGCCACCTGCTTGACGGGGAGCCGGCCGATCTGCTCCAACGGCACGAGGGTCCCGCGCGGAATCGTGAGGACGCCCAGTTCCGAGGCGATGGCGACCGTGTCCACCATGCTCCGCCCGGCCAGGGCGACCTTGCGATCGTGCAGTGCCGCCGTTCGGAACACCTGCGCCACCCGGTGGACGTTGCTGGCAAACGTCGTCACGAGAATCCGCCCGCCGGCGCGGGCGAAGATCGCGTCGAGGGCGCCCCCCACCACGCGTTCCGACGGGGCATACCCGGGCCGCTCGACGTTGGTCGAGTCCATCAGCAGCAGCCGCACCCCGGCCTCCCCGATCTCCGCCAGGCGGGAGAAATCGGTCGGCTCGCCGTCGATCGGGGTTTGATCGAACTTAAAGTCCCCCGTGCAGACGATCGTCCCCGCGGGGGTGCGGACGACGATCGCACAGGCCTGGGGGATGCTGTGGTTGACGTGGACGAACTCAACGTCAAACGGCCCGATGCGCACCGGGCGGCGCGGCCGGACCGGGATCCCCTTCATGCGGGGAGCCTCCTTGGACTCCTCCACCCGGCGGCGGGCGAGCCCCAGGGTAAGGGGGGTGCCGTACACCGGGGCGGGTGCAGCCTGGAGAAGGTATGGCAGTCCGCCGATGTGATCTTCGTGCCCGTGCGTGAGCACCACGCCGCGGACGGTCCCCTCGGCCGCCAGGAGCCGAAAATCCGGGATGACGAGGTCGATCCCGGGGAGCTCCTCGTCGGGAAACATCAGCCCCGCATCGACGACGAGGAGGTCGCGACCGAGCCGGATCAGCGTGCTGTTCTTTCCGATCTCCCCCAGCCCCCCGAGCGGAATGACCTGCAGCCCGTCCCCCCGCCGGGCGGCGGGGGCGCGGCCGGACGCAGGAGCAGAGGGCAACGGTTCCTCAAGGGGTACGACCACCGGGGGCCCGGCCTGGGGAGGCGGGGGCAGGCGTCGGGAGCGCCGGCGCCGGCGGGCGCTCACGGCGGCGGCACCTCCGCGGACGGATGCAGCAGTGCGGCGAGTGCCTGGATGTCACGGAACAGCACCGGGCGCACGCTGGGATTATGAAGCGCGTAGGACGGGTGGTAGAGAGGCAGGATCGTCATCGCGCCCCGCCGCTGCGATCGGCCGTGGACCTCCTTGATCTGCGCGCCAGGGAGAAACGCCTCAAGCGCGTAGCGGCCCAGGGTGACGACGATGCGGGGGCGAAGCAGCGCCACCTGCGCCGTCAGCCAGGGTGCGCACGCCGCGATCTCCTGTGGGGTCGGCGGGCGGTCCCGCGGACGATCCCCCCCCGTCGTGGCGCGGTCCTTGACGACGTTCGTCACGTACACGTCCTCGCGTCCGAGCCCCACGCTTGCCAGTAGGGCATCGAGCAATCCGCCCGCCCGACCCACGAACGGCCGGCCGGTGAGATCCTCCTCCCTGCCCGGGCCTTCCCCCACGACGATCACGCCGCCGCGGGCGGAACCGTCGCCCGGGACGGCGTAGGTCCGCGTGCGCCACAGCGGGCAGCGCCGGCACCGCCGAATCCGACCGTGCAGGGCGGGAAGGCCGCGGGGCGATCGCGCGACGAAAATCCCTCGCTCAGGCCGCGACCGGGGCGAGCGCGAGATCCCTGAGGACGGCCCCGATGCGCTCGCGCTCCGCGGGGGTCGCCTCGATGAGCGGCAGACGCAGGCCGCCCACCTCGAAGCCCGCCATGGCCATCGCCGCCTTCACCGGGGTCGGGTTCGTCGTGATGAAGATGACCTTAAACAGGGGCCAGAGGCGCAGATGGATTCCCAACGCCCGCTTGACGTCCCCCGTCTGAAACGCCTGGATCATCGCCTTGATCTCCCGGCCCGCCAGGTGGGACGCCACGCTGACGACGCCGGTCCCGCCCACGGCCAGCAGCGGAAGGGTCAGGCTGTCGTCCCCGCTGTAGAGGTGAAACTCCGGGGGCGTCAGCTTGCGGATCTGCGACATCTGGTCGAGGTTGCCGCTCGCTTCCTTCACGGCGACGATGTTGGGCACGTCGGCGAGACGGGCGATCGTGGCCGGCTCGCAGTTCACCGAGGTCCGGCTCTGGATGTTGTAGAGCATGACCGAGAGCCGGGTGCTCTCCGCCACGGCCTTGAAGTGCTGGTACAGCCCTTCCTGGGAGGGCTTGTTGTAGTAGGGGTTCACGAGGAGCACGCCGTCGCAGCCGACCCGCTCCGCTTCGCGCGTCAGGTGGACGCTGTGCGCGGTGTTGTAGGTGCCCGTCCCGGCGATGACCTTTGCCCGCGTGCCGACGGCCTCACGGACCGTGGCGAACAACCGGATCTTCTCCTCATCGGTGAGCGTCGGCGACTCACCCGTCGTCCCGCACACCACCAGTCCGTCGGAGCCGGTATCAACGAGTCGCTTGGCCAGCGCCGCCGCCCGATCGTAGTCCACGGCCAGCGCGCGGTCCATCGGCGTCACCATGGCGGTGAGTACCTGTCCAAAACTGGCCATCGCTCTCCCTCCCTGAGTGGTCTCGGCAGGCCCGGGGTGCGGCCGTCCTCAAAAATGTTCAGGATCCCCCGGCAAGGCTCCTGCTCGGCGGCTTCGGATTCTGGCGTTCGGCGGCAAGCCCATCGGCGATCAGCGCCTCCGCGATCTGCACCGCGTTGAGGGCCGCGCCCTTCCTGAGGTTGTCGGTCACCGCCACCAAGCAGAGACCGTGGGGAACCGTCGGGTCGGGCCGCAGCCGCCCGACGATGCACGCGTCCCGCCCGGTCGCGTACAGCGGCGTTGGAAACACGCCGTGATCGGGATCGTCGGCCACCTCAACCCCGGGAGCGGCGGCCAGCACCGCGCGCGCCCGGTCGACGGGGAACGGCCGGGCGAACTCCACGTGCAGCGCCATGAGGTGGCTGATGAGGATCGGCACCCGCACCGTCGTCACGCTGACGGGGAGGTCGGCCTCCATGATCTTCCTGGTCTCGTGAATCATCTTGTCTTCCTCTTCCGTCACGCCCCCGGGCATCCACTTCCACTGCGGCAGGAGGTTGAAGGCGATCGGCTGTGCGGTGCCGGCCACCCGCTCCACCGCGTCCGGTTGGGGCCGCTCCCGCAGCAGCGCCTCGTCGGCCAGCAGGCGGCGGGCCTGGTCCAGGAGCGCGTCCATCTGATCGCGGCCGGCCCCCGAGACGGATTGGTAGGTGCAGACCACCACCCGGCGGATGGGGACGACGGCGTGGAGGGGAGCGAGCGCCATCAGCATCGTGATCGTGGAGCAGTTCGGGTTCGCGATGATCCCCCGGTGCCCCCGCAGCGCGTGGCGGTTGACCTCCGGGATAACCAGCGGCACGTCGGGGGCCATCCGAAAGGTGGAGCTCTTGTCGATGACCAGCGTCCCCGCCGCGGCGGCCGCCCGGGCGAAGCGTTCGCTGGCCCCGTCCCCGCCGCCGAAGAAGGCGATCTGGACGCCGGCGAGTGCCTCCGACGTCGTCTCCACCACCGTGTGGGGCTGGCCTCGAAACGTCACGGTGCGTCCGGCGGAGCGCGCGCTGGCCGTCGCCCGCAGCGCGGCGACGGGGAAGGATCGTTCCTCCAGCACCCGCAACACCGTCTGCCCCACCGCACCCGTCGCGCCGACGACCGCGACCTCAAACCCAGGCATCCCTCTCCCTCCCACTACAGATCGAGCACGTGCTCCAACCCTTCCACGAAGCGGCGCAGGGCCCCGACCCGCTGAATCGCGAGCACCAGCCCCGGCATGAACGACTCCTCGCTCGTGGAGTCGTGCCGGATGGTCAGCGTCTGCCCCGGCCCGCCAAACAGCACCACCTGATGGGCGACCAATCCGGGCAGCCGCACGCTGTGGACCGGCACCGCATCGATCGAGGCACCCCGCGCGCCCTCGGCGACCACCGTCTCGGTCACGGGCGGCTCGGGCGCGGCTCCCCGCGCCTCGGCCACCAGACGCGCGGTGCGCGCGGCGGTGCCCGACGGCGCGTCGCGCTTACGGTCGTGGTGCAGTTCGATGATCTCCGCGTGCGGGAAGAACCGGGCCGCACGCCGAGCAAACTCCATCATCAACACGGCTCCGAGCGCGAAGTTGGGGGCGAGGATGCCGCCCAGCTCTTGGGCGGCGCACCGCTCCCGCAGGACGGTGACGGCCTCGACGGAGAGCCCGGTCGCACCGATCACCACCGGCACCCGATGATCGAGGGCCACGGCGGCGTGCTCCGCGGCGGCGTCGCCGTGGGTGAGGTCGACCAGCACCGTCGGCCGACCCATCAGGAAGATGTCCACCAGGCTGGCGGTGATCGGCACGCCGATCGTTCCCGCTCCGGCCACGCCCCCCGCATCCTGGCCCACGCCGGTCTTGCGGCCGAGGGCACCCACCACGGTCATGTCCTCCCGCCGTGCGATCGTCCGCACGGCCGCCCGCCCCATCCGGCCGGCGGCGCCGGCCACGACCACCCTATGCACCTGCACGGGCCCGCACCTCTTCCTCGATGGCTGCGATGAGCGCGGGCTGCTGATCGAAGGGGCCGATCGCCGCGAGCGCCAGCCGATCGGGAACCAGAAGCGAATCTGCCAGGTGCCGCACGGCCTCGCCCTCGACGGCATCGACGTCGGCGATGATTTCGTCCAGGGTGATCTGGCGCCCGAAGTACTGCTCCGAGCGGGCCAGTTTGCTCATCCGGCTGCCGGGGGTCTCCAGGGCGAGCATCAGGTTCCCCTTGAGCGATTCCTTGGCCCGGGCCACCTCGTCAACGGTCAGCCCGTCGCGCGCGCGCACCAGGCCGGCGAGGATCAGTCGCACGACCTCCCGCGTCGCGGCGGGGCTCGTGCCGGCGTAAACGACGAACGCCCCCGCATCGGCGTAGGCGGACTGGTAGGAGGAGATGGAGTACGCCAGCCCGCGCTCCTCCCGGATCTCCTGGAAGAGCCGGCTGCTCATCCCGCTCCCCAGCGCGGAGTCGAGGACCGCCAGGACGTACCGATCCGGGTGGGCCTGGGCGAGGCCGGGCACGCCGAGACAGAGGTGCACCTGCTCGATCTCCTTACTCCGGTAGGCTGTCGCCCGCTGGGGCCGGGGCGGCACGTGGACGGCCGGGGCGGCGCGCCCGGCCCATCCGCCCAGAAACTGGTCGGCGAGATCCACGATCTGCTCGTGATCCAACAACCCCGCCGCGGTGACCAGCACGGCGTCGGGGCGGTACCGCTCCGCCATGTAGGCCTGGAGATCCTCACGGGTCAGTCCGCCCAGGCTGGCCAGGCTCCCGGAAACCGGGCGGCCGAGCGGGTGCTCGGGCCACAGGGTCTCCGCGAACACGTCGTGCACGAGGTCGTCCGGAGCGTCCTCGTACATCTTGATCTCCTCGGCGAGCACCTGTCGCTCCTTTTCGACCGCCTCCGCGTCCATCGCCGGGTGGAGGAGCATGTCCGTGAGGATCGCCATCCCCTCCGCCAGGTGATCGCGCAGCACCCGCAGGTAGTAGCAGGTGTGTTCTTTGTCCGTGAACGCGTTGAGCTGGCCCCCGATCGCGTCCACCGCCTCGGCGATGGCCAGCGCCGATCGCGTCGCGGTGCCCTTGAACAGGATGTGCTCGATAAAATGGGAGATCCCGTTGTGCGGAGTGTCTTCGTACCGAGACCCCGCCGCGATCCAGACGCCCAGCGCCACCGTGCGCACGTGGTCCATCGGTTCGGTGATCACCGTCACCCCGTTGGAAAGGGTCGCGCGCCGGTACAGCGCCTGGTCAACCGCCATCGTCATCCCCATGCCGCGGCCCCCCCACCGGGCGATCCCGCCCGGAGCCCCATAGGTAGCCGAGAAGCCTCCTCGCGGAGGCTTCCCCAACGCCAGGATGAACGCCCGTCACTACGGCCCCGGCTTTCGACGCGGGGGTCGTGGCCCCCGGTGATCCCGATCCCGAGGTCCGCGATCGTGCCGGTCGAACCGTTCGGCCCGGCGCGTCTCCCCGCCGCCGCCATCGCCCCCCTCGGGGGACAGCCCCGCCGGCACTTCGTCCCCCGGCACCAACCCCCGCCGGGTCAGGTTGACGCGCCCGAGGTTATCGATCTCCTTGACCTTCACCTCAAGTTCGTCGCCCACCTTGACGACGTCCTCCACCTTGTTGACCCGTTCGCGGGAGAGTTCGGAGATGTGGACCAGCCCCTCCTTGCCCGGGAAGATCTCCACAAACGCGCCGAAGTTCATCAGGCGGGTCACCCGTCCCTTGTAGATCTCGCCCGGCTTCGCCTCCTTGACGATGTCCTCGATCATTCGCTGCGCGCGCGCGGCGGCCTCTTCGTCCGCCGAGGCGATCAGCACGCGTCCGTCCTGCTCGATGTCGATCTTGACCCCGGTCTCCGCGGTGATCTTGTTGATCACCTTCCCGCCTGGACCGATCACCTCGCGGATCCGCTCCGGGTTGATGACGATCGTGATGATCCGCGGCGCGTACGGCGACATCGTGGACCGTGGGGCGGGAATCGTCCGCACGATCGCATCGAGGATCCGCATCCGCGCCTCCCGCGCTTGGGCCAGGGCCTGGCGGAAGATCTCCCGGGAGAGCCCCCCGATCTTGATGTCCATCTGCAGCGCGGTCACCCCGTCTCGGGTCCCCGCCACCTTGAAGTCCATGTCGCCCATCGCGTCCTCGATCCCCTGAATATCCGTGAGGATCGCGACGCGCGGATCCCCCGCCGGCCCGGTGATCAGCCCCATGGCGATCCCCCCGACCGGCTTGCGAATCGGCACCCCCGCATCCATCAAAGCCAGCGTGCTGCCGCAGACCGAAGCCATCGAGGTGGACCCGTTCGACTCGAGCACGAGGGAAACGAGACGGATGGTGTACGGCCACTCCTCTTCCGGGGGCAACATCGGCTCCACGGCACGCTCGGCCAGGGCCCCGTGCCCGATCTCGCGTCGACCTGGACTGCGCATCGGACGGGCCTCGCCCACGCTATAGGGCGGGAAGTCGTAGTGGTGCATGTATCGCTTCCGGTCCCGCGTGCTCAGGTCGTCGATGATCTGTTCGTCCTGTCCCGTCCCCAGCGTGCACGCCGTCAGGACCTGGGTCTGTCCCCGCACGAACAACCCGGAGCCGTGCACCCGAGGCAGCAGCCCCACCTGCGCGGAGAGCGGACGGATCTCCGTGGGGGTGCGGCCGTCGGTCCGGATGCCGTCGTTGAGAATCATCCGGCGGACTTCCGCCTTGATCACGCCGTCCACTAGGTCGCCGACGATCTTGGCCTGTCCGGGAAATCGATCCGCCAGCGTGGTCTGCGTGTCCGCGGCGACTTCGGCTAGCGCCGTTTCCCGCGCCAGCTTGTCGCCTCGGCGCAAGGCCTCGGCAATCTTCGCCGCCGCCGTTTCCCGCACCGCCGCCTCTATTTCGGGGTACGCGGGGGGCGTCACCGAAAGTTTGGCGCGCCCTACCCGGCGGACCAGGTCGTCGATCCCGGCGATGATCCGCTTGATCTCCCCGTGGGCGAGGTCGAGGGCCTCGAGCAGGCGCTCCTCGGAGACCTCACGCGCGCCCGCTTCCACCATGGTGATGCCGTCCCGGGTGCCGGCGACGACGAGATCCAAGTCCATCGCCTTCTCATCGATCAGCTTCAGCGAGGGGTTGACCACCAACTGACCGTCGACCTGGCCGATCCGGACCGCGGCGATCGGCCCATGGAACGGGATGTCTGAAATCGCCAGCGCCGCCCCCGCGCCGCACACCGCCAGCACGTCGGGAGTGTTGTCGAGGTCGCTGCTGAGCACCGTGGCGACCACCTGAACATCGTTCCGGAAGCCTTTGGGGAACAGCGGCCGGATCGGGCGGTCCATCAGGCGCGCGCTCAGAGTCGCCCGCTCTCCCGGCCGCCCCTCGCGCTTAAAAAAACCGCCGGGGATCTTCCCGGCGGCGAACATCTTCTCTTCGTAGTCGCAGGTCAGCGGGAAAAAATCGATCCCCTCACGGGGCGCCGACGACATCGTCGCGGTGACCAGAACGAGCGTGTCCCCGGACCGAACGACCACCGCGGCGTTGGCCTGTTTGGCTAAGGTGCCGGTCTCGATCGAGATCGGGCGGGCGCCCACCTCCACGTCCACGCGGCCCGTCCTCCCCCCGTGCGCGACCTGGTCCGTTGTCACCGCTGCCGTCCTCCTCCGTGCATTATGTGGGTCGGTCCAATTCCCCGCCGAAACGGCGACGGAGCGGGATCCCCGCTCCGTCGTCTACCGCCGCAACCCAAGCCGATCGACGATTGCGCGATATCGCTCCAAGTGGTGGGTGTTGAGGTACGTCAAGAGCCGACGCCGCAACCCGACCATGCGCAGCAAACCCCGCCGCGAATGAAAATCGTTCTTGTGGATCTTCAAATGTTCGCTGAGGTGGTTGATGCGTCCGGTCAAACGCGCGATCTGAACGTCGGCGGATCCACTGTCCTTGGCGTGTCGCTGAAACTCGTTCACCGGGACCTGCTGCGTCGTCTCACCCTCTGCGCTCATCGCTCCACCTCCCATCAACCGTGCTCACCGCCGGAATCTGGCCCGCCCGCCGAAGCGCCGCCGGAGCTGCGGCCGCCCCCGCCACCTGCCTGGGTGCCACCGGTAAGTGAGGTATACCCCGACCCGGGGAAAAGACATGCCTGCCACACTTCTACCTATAATAACACACGCGTTCCGATGCTGGCAAACCTGGGTGGACGGAACCTTGCCGACGCTACCGCACGCGCTCGATGTAGTTCCCGGAGCGGGTATCGATCCGCACGGTCTCCCCGGCGGTCACAAAGAGGGGCACCTGCACGACGGTGCCCGTCTCCAATGTGGCGGGTTTGGTCCCGCCGCTTACAGTGTCGCCTCGAAAACCCGGCACGGTCTCGATGATCTTCAGGTCCACCGAATTGGGCAGCTCGATGCCGAGCGGCGTCTGCTCGTGGAAGACCACCGTCACATCCATGTTCTCCCGGAGAAACCGGGTCGCGTCGCCGACCAGGGCCGCCGACAGATGGAGTTGCTCGTAGTTGGTCTTATCCATCATCACGTACTCGTCGCCGGTCGAGTACAGATACTGCATGGTCTTCCGCTCGAGATACACCAGCGGAACCCGCTCGGCCGTGCGAAACGTCCGCTCCGTCGTGGAGCCGGTCTTGATATTCTTGATCTTGGCTTTGACGTAGGCCGGCCCCCGACCCACCTTCACATGGTCGGAAGCGATGATGACATACATCTCCCCGTCGAGCAGGAAATGCACCCCTGGACGAAAGTCATTGCTCGAGATCACACACGATCACCCATTCGGCAGTGTACCCGCAACCCTGCCGCCCTGTCAAACGCGATGGAGCGGACGGCCCTCGAAACACCCGCGGACCCGGAGGCGGGAAGAGCCCACCCGCCCCACTCCCTTCGAAACCCGCCGCCGGATTTGCCGCACACCCGGGCTACCCCAACACGACCCGGAGCTCTTTCGGCGCCCGCGTCAAGATGCGGCACCCGTCCGCGGTGACCACGACGTCGTCTTCGGTGCGCACCCCGCCCCACCCCGGGAGGTAGATCCCCGGCTCGACGGTGACGACCATGCCGGGGCCCAAGACGGCGTCCTCCAACGGCGAGAGCCGCGGCCCCTCGTGCACCTCCAACCCCAGACCGTGGCCGAGGGAGTGCCCGAACGCCTCCCCAAATCCCGCCGCGGCAATGACGGACCGGGCCGCCTCGTCCACAGACCGGCAAGGGACGCCCGGCCGGATCATGTCGAGGGCACGCCGCTGAGCGTCGAGCACAACCTGATACACCCGGCGCTGCTGGTCATCGGCGCTTCGGAGCGCGACCGTCCGGGTGCAATCCGAGCAGTACCCACCGCATTGCGCGCCAAAGTCGAGGGTGACGAACTCCCCCCCGGCCATCACCCGGTCCGTCGCCCGGCCGTGCGGCAGGGCCGAGCGGGGGCCGCTGGCGACCACGCTGTCGAAGGCGACCCGGTCCGCTCCGGCGCGGCGCATGAACGATTCCAGTTCGACCCCGGCCGCGCGTTCTGTGAGTCCGGGGCGGAGCACCTCGAGCATGTGCACGAATGCCTGATCCGCAATCTCCACCGCGCGCGAGATCGCCGCCAGTTCCTCGGCGTCTTTCACCCAGCGGAGACGGTCTACCGAATTGAGGGGCACCAGCTCGGCGGGAGCAAGCTTCTCCCGCAGCCGCAGCACCTGGGCGTAGGAGACAAACTCGGCCTCGAATCCGATCGTGCGCGGCTTTCGCTCACCGACGGCCGCCGCCAGCGCGCCCAGGGGATCCCGCCCGCCTCGCAGCACGGTCCAGCCGGGGGCCTCCGCCGCCGCCTGCTCCTCGTAGCGAAAATCGACCGCGAGGAGCGCCTCCGGCGGAGTGACGAGGGCCAATCCGGCCGACCCGGTGAATCCGGTCACGTACCGACGGTTCTCTGTCTTCAAGAGCAACAGGGCCTCGGTCCCGGATGTCCCGAGGTACTCCCGGGCGCGGTCGAGGTGGGAACGGAGCGTCGGGGTCGTCCCGGGCATCACCGGCTCACCGGCGGCCTCCGGTGATGGCCCGCTCGACAAACCGCATCAACCGGGTGAGCACAAACTCCCGCCGACCCTGCGGGCGAACGAGAATCGTGTGCAGGCCGAGGCGGTTCCCCCCGAGAATATCGGTCAGCACCTGGTCTCCCACGAGAGCCGTCACCTCAGGGGTCGTCTCCATCACCGAGAGCGCCCGACGAAGCGCTTTCGTCCACGGCTTCAGCGCTCCCGTCACGACGGGGAGTCCGAGCATCATCGCCAGCTTCGTCACGCGACTCCCCATGTTGTTGCTGACGATGCACAAGCGCAGGTCGGCGGCGCGGGCGGCGGCGATCCACCCGGGGAGCTCGGGACTCGGCCGATGAGCGCCCCAGGGGACGATCGTGTTGTCCAAATCCAAGATCACACCGCGGATGCCCTGTGCGCGAAGGGCGCGCAGGTCAATGTCGTAGACCGTCGGGACCTGCGACGCCGGCCGCAGCCACCGAAGCACATGTCACCTGCAGTACTGACCATCAGTGGGATGTCTCGCCGGAGCCCTCCGTCGACGAGCCGGACGCGGTTTCCACATGGACCTCGGTCTCTCCTTCATCCGAGGCCTCAAACGCCTGGCGGACTCGCTCGAACTCCGCATCGTCCTCAATCGTCACGAGGGTGTCATCCTCCATCCGGAAGATCACCGCGGTCTCCGACTCCTCCCCACCCATCACGGGCTGGAGCACCGCGTATCGACGCTGATCCACTTCCAAAACATCGACGACGCTGAACTCGTGCTCGACCCCATCCTCATCGAGCAACTTAATGACGTCCTCGTCGCCGCCCACGCGGGACACCCCCTTGTGGTTCATTACGATGCGCCCACCGCGGGCGTCAAGCGCAAGAGCAGTCTAACATTCGTCATCAGGATGGTCAACGCATCATCCATGGAAGTTCCGCAGCACACGCAACGATGCTCTCGCTGACTTGCATTGACAC
Organism: bacterium; assembly: GCA_035307765.1. Classification (NCBI taxonomy): domain Bacteria; species bacterium. Next base: position 34,856 of record DATGHU010000050.1, read on the forward strand.
ACGTTCCGCAGACCGCGTATCATCGTCGTGCAGACGCACCGTTCGAGGGCGGGGAGAGCATGCGTCATGCACCCCGCTCAGCAACGAGGCCGGATCCTCCTCCCGGCCTCGTTGTATTTTTTCCGGCGGACCGGTTGGGCATCGTGGACGCACTTGGGCGACGTGCGTGAGGCGTCGTCGGCTGGTGAACATGGAGTCGAGCGGGTCAGACCGCGTTAGGCGCGAAGCCCATCGAACACCCACAGGACCGCCCACACGTACCACTGCGTCTCCGCGAAGGGCGGGATCCCCTCCCAGCGATGGACCGCCCCGCTCCCCGCGTTGTACGCGGCCAGCACCAGGGGAAGATTCCGAAACTCATCGAGGTCGAGCCGAATCAGCCACGCCGCACCGAAGAGGTTCTGGAGGGGATCGTGGGGATTCACGCCCAGCCCGTTCGCGGTCCCGGGCATCAGCTGCCCGAGTCCCTCCGCCCCGGCCGAAGAGATGGATTGGTGATTGAACCGGCTTTCGATGTAGACCACCGAGGCGAGAAGGCGCGGATCCAGTCCGTAGCGTGTGGCCGCGGCAACCACGGCGTAGCCCAACCAGCGCGCCTGCCCGGATGTCAGCCGCGGGTTCGACGCCCGCACGAAGGCGGCGTACTCCTCGGGGGTGCGCACGCGCCACCGCGGGCGGGTCACTTCGATCCCCAAGAGGTTGAGCCAGACCGCAGCGCACCTTGTTCCGCCGTGCTGGGATGCCGCCGGAGCGCTTCTGTAAACCACGCCGTCGCCCCGGCCCGATCTCCCCGCGCCACCTCCACCGCCCCCATCCACAGCGCGGGGCGTGCGGACATCGGGGCTTCGGCCGCGGCCCGGCCAAACGCCTGCGCCGCCTCGACGAACGATCCCGCTCGGTAGTCGGCCGCCCCACGGATCATCCACGACTCGATGCCCTCGCCATGCGCGGGAGGGCTGAAGGCGAAGGCAAAAACGAGGGCGATCGGCAGGATAACCGCGCCGGACCACGCGCGGCATCGTCTCAGGCCACGCATGGACGGTTAGGTCCGCGACTCCGCGTACACCGCGACGTGGTTCTTGCCCAGGTCCTTCGCGTGCTGACAGGCGCGGCGGGCGTGCTCGACAAGTTCCTCCGCGGTGGCAGCATCGTCGGGAAAACCCGCCACGCCGGCGGAGATCCGGACCGGGCCAGACGCTCGGAGTTCCGCGGCGAAAAACCCGTGCGCCTCGGCGGCCGCCCGGATTCGCTGGGCGACCATGACGGCCTGCGCGATCGGCGTCTCCGGAAGGATCACCGCGAACTCGTCGACGTCCAGACGGCACATGATGTCGACCTCGCGAACGCGTCCCGGCACAACCTCGGCGAGCTCTTTGAGCACGCGATCGCCCTCGAACGTCCCACTCTGGTCGACCAACCGCGAAAAGTCGTCGACGTCGAAGATCACCAGCGACAACAGATGCTGGTACCGGCGCGCCCGCTGCACTTCCCGCGGCAGGTATTCGTTCAAGACCCGCACCGTGAATAACCCGGTGAGGTCGTCGAGGCTCGCCGACTGCTGGATCTGCCGGCTCAGCTCGTCCATCTCCTGCTGGTGCGCGGCGATCTGCTGCGCCAGCAGCCGCTGGTACTCCTTGACCGTCTCTTCGATGCTCACGGCAATGGCCCCGCCAAGATCCCACAGCGCCGGTCCCGCGGACTCACTCGTCCCCTCCCGTCCCACCCGTTCCCAGAGCAGATCCTGCAGCACCCGGTAGCCGGTCACCAGGTCCCCCAGCGGGAACCGGATGCGGCACCGCCTGGCCGCCTCCTTCGCCACGCCAATCCGCAGGGCCCGCTCGTCGCGGTGGAGGAGATAGTGGCCGAGGTCGGTGATGTAGACTTCGCACGTGCGCCGAACTTCATCGCGCGGCCGGTGGGTGAATCCGGAGCCGTCGGCCGCGAGCATCCGGTCGACCCAAGCAGCGGCGATCCCCCCCGCGTCGGCGACCAGCGCATCGCCCAGCGAGTGCGCGTCCGGCAACGGACCTCAGCCCACCAGCCTGCTCAAGTACCAATTCAGTAGACCCGGGCCCCACCACATCGCGGTGATCGCACCGGCGGCCAGCGCCGGGCCGAACGGAATTTGCTCCCGGCGCCCCTTGATCCGCAGGGCCAGCAGGAACACGCCCAGCGCCCCGCCGATGAACACCCCCAGCAGGATCGCCACCCCGCCGATCGGCCACCCCAGAAAGGCGCCGATCATTGCCGCCAGTTTCGCGTCCCCCATTCCCATCCCTTCTTGCTTGAGGAGGGGGATGCTCAAGAGGTTCACGAGGATAAACCCGCCTCCGAGCGCGATCGCGGTCACCGCGGCGACGGCCGCGTGCCGCACGTCCACCCCCCCGCCGGACACGGCGGCGAACACGAGCCCGACGACGATGCCCGGGTAGGTGATCCGGTTGGGGATGATGAAGTGGTCGAGATCAACAAAGAACACGATGAGGAGCAGGGTGCCCAAGACCATGCTCTGGACCGCCCGCAAGCTGGCCCCGAACGTCGCCACGCTCACGAGAAACAGCACCCCCGTGAGAAGTTCGACGAGCGGGTAGCGCCAGCTGATCGGGGCACCGCACCGGCGGCAGCGCCCCCGGAGCAGGACAAAGCTGAGCAGCGGGATGTTATCGTACCACTGGATCGGCGCCTGGCACTGCGGGCAGTGCGACCCCGGCCAGACGACCGACTCCTGTCGTGGGAGTCGATAGATACAGACGTTGGCAAAGCTGCCGCCAATGAGCCCCAGGACGAACGCGACACCGTCCATAAATGCTGCGGGGCGTCGCTAGTCCTGACCCGACCGGGCGCATCGGGAGGCCCCGGGGCCTGAGCCCGGAGCCGACCGAACGGCGCTGATCACGGAGGCGTGCAGACGGTGGCCGGCTTATACCCCCTGGCAAACGCCTCCCACTTGGTCAAAAACAGCGCCGGGTGCGCGATCTTCGGAAGCGACGAGCAGGGGAATTGATACACGAGCTTCGAGTCCTGGTCGACAATCACGTAGAAGTCGGCCGGATTGTACTTCTGCCGGGTGGGCAGCGATGGATAGATCACCGCGATCTCACCATTGTGGGCGCCGGGACGGGGCGATCCCTTGTAGGCCACGGCGCGGTCCTCGCTCAGGTCGACCACCTTCTGGGCGGCCCGATCCCCCTTGTCGTCGTCGCTCAACTGGCCCTGGGGCGAGGCGCCGCTCGGCGCCGACCCCCGGGTCGGATACGCCTGCGCCAGCAGTTCCCAGGCCGCCAGGTTCTTGTCGTCGAGGCTCACGGCGTGCTCAAGCGCGTCGATGGCCCGGTCGAGGTACCCACCGCCGTACGGCACGAGGCCGTTCCGGGATCGGATCGAGCCCTCCCAGTAGGCGAACCCGAGCCAGTAGTAGGCGTCCGAATCCTGAGGATTGGCGGCGAGGGCCCGCTGATAGACGGCAACCGACCGCACGAAATCGCCCTCGGTGGGGTAGATATTTGCAGGGTCGTACGGCGGCACGGCCGCAGAAACGCCCCCGACCATGAGTGCCACCAGGCTTAGGACAGCCAGCGCGATCCGCATCGACGGCGCCCTCGCTACCCGATCTTTTGGAGGATGTGCGGGGTGATCACGAAGATCACCTCGTTGTCGGTCTTATCCGTGGACACGCTCTTGAACAGCCAGCCGATCAGGGGGATATCGCCGAGGAGCGGCACCTTTACGGTGTTCTGAACCTCGTTCTTTTGGATGAGCCCGGCGAGCACGATCGGCGTCCCGTCCTTCACCGTGAGCTCCGTATCCGCCTCGCGGGTGGCGATCGTCGGCGGGACGTTCGGCGCCGGCGCGGTCACGATGCTGCTCACCTCGGGGTGCATCTTAACGGTCACGTAGCCGTCGGCGTTGATCCGCGGCGTGATCTCCAACTGGACGCCGGCCTCGATGATCACGACCGACGGGACCCCTTGGGCGTTGACGACCTGGAACGGGATCTTGTCGCCGATGTTCATCTTCGCGGTTTCCCCGTCGCGGACCGCGAGCCGGGGATTGGCGAGGAGCTTCGACTTGTTCTCCTGGATCAAGGTATTGAGCGTCGCCAGGATCGCCGGCGAGGTGATCGTCGCATTCGGGCAGCACGGGTATTGACCCCCCGTGCTGGTGATGGTGAACGGCGTCGAGGTCTGCCACGCCACCCCGAGGTTCTTCGTCTCCTCCGTCGGCACTTCGACGACCATCGACTCGATCAAGACCTGCGGAATCGCGGTGTCGACCTGGCCGAGCAGGCCGTCGATGATCTGCATCTGCGCCGCCGATGCGGTGAGGACGATGGAGTTACTCGCCTTGTCGATCTTTGTGGTCCCGGTCACGCTCGCGGGCAGCCGCGCGCCCATCAAATCCACGAAGGAGGCGGGGTCGAGATAGCTCAAGCGGATCACCCGCGTCACGGCCCGTTCGGCGGGAAGATCCACGCGTGCGAGCAGATCGGACACCTTTGCCTGGTCTTCGGCCGTCCCGACGACGAACAGTGAGTTGGTGTTGTCGTCCACGACGATCTGGGCCTTGTTGATCCCGGTGATAGGCAGGTAGCTGCCGGCAAACTGCGACGCCAGCATGTTGCTCACCTCGTACTGGCGCAGAACCGGCCGGGCCAGCTTCTCCTTCTTCGCCACGACGATGTTGTTCCCGACCATCGCATACCCCAAGCCATTGGGGTCGAGGATCAGGTGCATGGCCTCGTCAAACGTCACGCCGATCAACCGGACGGTGATCTTCCCGGTGACATCGGTGTCGGTGACGATGTTGACATTCGCGAGCTTGGCCAGGGCAGACAACACGTCGGCGATGTCCGCGTTCCGCAGCTCCAGGTTGATGGTCTTGCTGGACGAGGGCCCGGCGTTCATCGCCGGTGTGGGTGTGGGCTGCGACGTCTTCGATGGGGCGGTAGGCGGAAGCGGCAGCTGCGCCGACTCGGCCCGTTCAGGGATCGGCTGTCCGGCCTGGGTGGGGATGACGACGAGGACCGCCATGTTACCAGGGGAGGTGGTGACGTGGAATCTCACCGGCTGGGACAACTCCACAACCACCCGAACGGTATCGGTCGTGTACTCCCCCACCCTCACCTTCGTCACCGGCCCGCGCGCGATCGGCAGGTCGCCGGCCGGCATCCCCAGACTTGTCCCGGGAATGTCCACGACGATCCAGTTCGGGTTGAGGTCGCGCACCTGGAACCGCACCGGGCCGGTGGCGACAATCGCCATCTGCACCTGGGTCGCGAGCTCCTTCAGGTTGATCCCGGTCACCTTCACGGGGGCAGCCTGCGCCTGAGCAACCGGCCAAGTCGCGAAGACAAACAGCAGCATCACTCCGAGCGCGATGGATCGCATAGGACCCCGCAAAGGGACTATCATAGCGACTTCTCACCTCCGACGCCCAACTCGAACGTCATATTATTTTGCTTCATGGTGACCTTGTCGGGGTCTATGGATACCACGACGGCGTCGTTCACGCGTTCCCCCACGCCCACGATATAGCTCTTACCCTGTGCCTCGATGATGGCCACCCGCGAACGCGAGCCCATGATCCCTGCGACCCGCATCCCCGCTCCGGGCGGGGGGGGCGGCGGCGCCGTGCCAGGCCCACCTCCTGGAGCGGTGAATCCCGGAGGTAGCGGTAAGCCGACCCCAGGAGAAGGCGGAAGGGTCGCGGTTGGGCGCGGTAGCTCCGCCGAAGCCAGCGGGGCAAACGGATCCGATCGGCCTCGCCCACCCGTTCCCACGATGGTCTCCGTGGGATTCTGGGTCGGTGGCATCTTCCCCGATGGAGCCGGGGTGCCTGGGGCCGGGTTCCCCGTCGTCGACGGCGTCCCCGCTGCCGCCGCGCTCCCCGCGGCAGGGGTCGCCGCTTGAGGCGCAGATCCGGCGGGCGCCGACGAAGCGGTCTGGGTGGAGTGGATGGTCGCGCCGGGCCCAGGTAGCTTTCCCCCAAAGTTCTTGTACACCACCGCGGCGAGAATGACGACCAAAACAATGACGACGAGCGGGAGGGCTTTGCGGAGTTTATCAGGCGTCATCGACCCGCCCCGCTTTCCGGCACCACGTACGTCGTCGCCTGAAGTGCCAGGGTGAGCTTCGGAGGATTCGTCCCGGCCTGTCCGTTTGGGCTCATCCGGATATCGGTCATGGAGATGAAGCGCGGGAACGTCTCGATCCCGTGCAAGAAGCTTTGGATCTGATCAAACGTGCCGTCGGCGGTGAGCTCCAAGCTGAAGGTCTGATAGCTGGGACCTCCGGCCGCCGCCGCCGCGGGAGCGCCCGGTTTGGGGGGCTGGCCCGGCGTCTGCTGGGGGGCCTGCAGGGGGCCCGGCTTGATCAGCGTCAGGTCCGCGCCGACCTGAGAGGCGAGACCCTCCAGCTGCACCAGCAGCACGGGGATCTCGCGAGCCGAGGGAAGCTTCGCTTCGCTCGATTGCACATCTTTCTGCAGCGCCGCGACCTGTCGCTCCAACTCGTCCTTTTGCGCCGCTTCGGCCTGCAGGCGGGCCAACTCGGTCTGCTGGGTCTTCAGTTGCTGGGAGAGCAGGTTGATTTGCTTCATCTTGGGTGTGTAGATGTAATAATAGAAGCCAAGCGCCACTACCAGCGCGCCCAGGAACACCAGGATCGCCTTCTCACGCGGCTCGAGCCGTCTCATTGAGGATCACCACTCTTCTGGGCGGTGACGCGAGAGGGGGCCTCCCCCTCCGGAACCTCCGAAGGGGTGGCGCGTGCCGAGTGCGTCGGCGCCAGCTCTCCGGTCACCTGGAACTTGACCACTTCCCGTGCCCCGATTTTGTCCTTCTGCGTTGAGGTGAGATCGATGTTGCGAAACCGGTTTGAGTCCTTCAGCGCGACCATGAACCGGGCGACGCCCTTGTAGGAGAACGTGTACCCGTCGAAGAGGACCGCCTTACCCCCCGACGTCGTGAGGTTGACGAGCCAGACGTCCTGAGGAATCACGGTCCGGATCGCCGTCAACGAATCGGTCGCGGGCAGTTGGTTGGCCAAGAGCGCCTGGATGACGGCCTGGCGGGCCTGCAACTGGCGCACCGTCGCCCGGAGCTGCTCCACCTCGAGGGCGACCGGCCGAAGGGCCTCGATCTGCTGGGTAACCTCGGCCACTTGACGCTGCAAGGAGGCCACCCGGCTCCCCAAAAAGAGCGAGATCGCGATGAGGATGACGACAAGCAGCGCCGCCCCCGCGATCCCCAATATCGTCCCGGGCGTGGGGCCGACCGGCCGCCGTTTTCCCGGTGCGAGGAGGTTGATCGTGATCATCGAGTCTTACTCTCCTCTCAGCGCGAGGCCAACCGCCACGGCCATCGTGGGGCCGACGTCGTTCAGGTATTCTGGCGGAAATGCGTCCGCGCGGAAGGTGGTAAAGGGGTTGCCGATCTCCACCGGCAGCCCGAGCTCCTCGCTCAGGAACGGCCCGAGGTTCTTCAGCTTGGCGGTCCCACCCGTCAGGACCACTTTGGCCACCGCTTGCCCGCGGGATCGGGTCTGGTAGTAGTCGAGCGACCGGCGGACTTCGGTGAAGATGCTGTTGATCACCGGCAGGATAGCGGTGTGGACCTGCACGAGGGTCGGATCGTCGGGCTGTTGACCCTCAAGCAGCAGTTGCGCCTTCTCCTCTTTCAGGGTCTGGGCTGCGGGGAACTCGAGGCTCAGGGCTTCGGCGATCGCTTTGGTCACCGCGTTGCCCCCGTTGGAGATATTGCGCGCGAGGCGAAGGCGGTCGCCTTCCATGATGATGATGTCGGAGCTCTCCGCCCCTAGATCAATGTAGACGATCGTCCCCTCCGCTTGACCGTTCCGCCGGCCGACGGAGCGGAGCATGGAGAACGGGGCGACATCGAGGACCCCCGCCGACAGCCCGATCGTCTGCAGGGCCGCTAGTTGACGGCTGACGACCTCCTTGCGCGCCGCGACGAGAAGGATCTCCACCTGTCCTTCCTCCACCGCCTTCCCCAGCACCTGGAAGTCCCGGCTGACCTCACGGACACCGTAGGGGAGGTAACGCTCGGCTTCGTACGCGACCGCCTGCTCCAGTTCCGCCGGGGGCATCTCGGGAAGCTTCAACTCGCGGACGATCACGGCTTCCCCGCCGAGCGCCGTGACGACCCGAGTCCCCTTGATCCCCGCGGCGATCATGAGGTTGCGGATGGCCGCACCCAGGACGTCGGCGCTCGCCGCCGCACCGTCAGCTACGGCGCCGGCGGGTGTCGGGGCCGCAGCGAGGTGAGTGACCTTAAATCCCCCACCGGAGGGCACCACCTCGACTGCCTTCAGGGTGTGGCTTCCGAGATCCAGGCCAATGGATACCCGGCTACCGAACAAGCCCATGGTTTTGGGCCTCCTTCAAGGTGGTGCGAACCCGTATTCGCCTTTCTAGGGCCTGGGTCCTGCAACCGGATGCGAACAACTGTTTGGATCACCAGCAACTCGAACTGCGCGACGGGCGACTCGGAGGTCCCGTCCGTCGGGTTTGCCTCCTGATGACTAAGGGTGCCTAAGAACCGGCCTCGCCGCCCTGCCAACGGCGTGGGTCGTACCGAACATGCTGGAAGCCGACGTCACCTAACTCCACTTTCCGAGATCCGCGTGGGTAATCGCCGCGAAGGCGCCTGCGGTTCACCACCGAACCGCGCTTGACTCTTAGAATGTATGCCGAAATTCCCCAGATCTTAGACACCGAACTTCGCCCCGGATCTCCCACGAGACTAACGCCCCCCCAAGATGACCGGAACGGTCTTCACGAGAACAATAACATCCAACCACAGGGACCAGTTGTTTACGTACCAGCGATCCAGGCGCGCGCGCTCGCGCAGGTCCAATGCGTTCTTGCCACTCACCTGCCACAACCCCGTCATCCCGGGGAGCACGCCGCACATGCTGTCGTGGTCGAGCAGCGTCATCTCCGGAGGCAAGTACGGCCGAGGGCCGACCAAGCTCATCTCCCCGCGCACAACGTTAAGGAGCTGCGGGAGTTCATCGAGAGAGTATCGCCTGAGGATCTGCCCAAGGCGGGTGACCCTGGGATCGTAGCCGCGCAGCTTGCGGAAGCGTGCCCATTCGTCGGCCGAGTCCGGATGGGCGGCGAGGAACTCGCTCAGGCGCTGATCGGCATCAACGAACATCGTCCGCAGCTTGTAGCAGGCGAACGGAATGTGTCTCCGGCCAACACGCGGTTCGACGTGGAAGACCGGCCCCCGGCTTTCGAGCCGGAGCAGCAGCGCTGCCGCCGCGATGAACGGAAGAAGCATCAGGCCGACCGCGGAGGCCACGGCCAAGTCGAAGGCCCGCTTCACGGCCAGGTTCCACGGCTTGAGGAGATTGTTCGGGACCCGGAGAAGCAGGGCGCGATCCTCCAGGAGCCCCAGAACCTCTACCCCGAGGACGGGCACCTCAGCGAGGTCGGGGACGATCATGATGTTCTCGGCGACCTCACGCAATTGCTCCACGAGGCGAAGGAACTCGGCTCGTCCCAGGTCGGGCGTCGCCAAAATAACCTCGCGGGCGCCGGCGGCAACAGCCCGGGCTGCCGCTAAGGCGGGGTCCGAGATCACCTCAACGACGTCATACCCGAGGGTGCGATTGCGCCGAAACCCCTCCAGAAGCGTCTCAGCCATGACGCCCTCCCCGACGAGGAGGGCGCGCTTCCGCCACGGGCCCGCGATGAACAAGGCTTCCTTGACGGCACCTCGGGAGAGCGGCAACGTCACGAGCAGGAGACCCCACGCCATGGCGACGACCGGACGCGAGACGTCGTCAGAGATCTTTGCGACAGAGAGCACGGCAAAGATGAGGACCGTGCCGACCGTCGCGCCGATGAGGCAGCGCCGAACCTCCTCCCAATACGGATCGCGACGCGTATACAACCCCGCGTAGGCCAGCGCGCCGAGGTAGGCGGCGGGAATCCACCATAGGGCCGCGTAATGGGGCAGCGAGTAGGTCGGCCGATCAAACGCCTTGGAGATCACGGGAAGGATCGTGATTCGCACCCCGACGGCCGCCCCGAGGGCAATGGTCAATGCGCCCAAGTCGCAGAGCACCAGCGCGAGGAACGACACCCCCCGAGCCCACGCCCGGGACCGGGCCCAGACGGCGGGCAGCCAAAATGCGCGGGAGCTTACTTTCTGAAGGTCCGGGTCCGCTCTTTCCACCATTCCTTCAGCAATATGCCCAGAAACGCGCCGTCTCGGACCAGGTATCGCCTCCAAAGCCGCCTCGGGTCGAGAGCCAACCGCCACAGCCACTCAAGCCCCGCCCGCTGCATCCAGCGCGGCGCGCGGCGCTGAGTCCCCGCCGCAAAATCGAGGGCCGCCCCGACGCACACGACCACGGTGGCGTTGAGCCTGGCCCAATGGTGATGCACCCAGAATTCTTGCTTGGGGGCACCGAGGGCCACAAACAGCAGGGCCGGTTTAGTTGCATTGACTGCCCACAGGGCTGCCGCCCCCGCCTCGCCAAACGGTTCGAAACGATCGGGTGGAGTGTAAGTACCTGCGACACGCAGCCCTGGATACCGTGCGGCTAGACGTGCCGCAGCTTGATCCGCGACCCCCTTCTGACCCCCCAAGAGGAAGACGGTGTGGCCTCGCTCAGCCGCCATCTCGCATAGCGCGGGGAGGAGGTCAGCGCCGGCGACCCGGGCACGGAGCGACCGGCCGAGGAGGCGGGTTCCCCACACCACCGGCATACCGTCGGCAACGCGCAGCGCCGCGCCATCGCATGCGGCGCGGAAGGCCGGATCCCTCTGATACTGAACCACGTGGTCGACATTTGGGGTTACCACGTATCCTTGCGTGCCCCCGGTAATAGCTCGATCGAGGAGGGCAACGGTTTCGGCAAGATCGAGGTCGTCAAAGGCGATCCCCGCAAGCGCCAATCGTCGAGGCCGGAGGTCACCGTTCCCTTGAAGCAACCGCGCAAACGCGCCGCCCTCACTCTTTAGCACACGACATTCCTTCCAAGGGCATGGCGATAAACTTGCTCCACCTGCCCCACCACAGCATCCCATCTGAACTGCGAGGCCGTTGCTCTCGCTTGCGCGCCAATCTTTACCCGCTCGACGAGCGGGAGTCGCATGGCGGCTACGATTGCGTGAGCGGCAGTCCGTGCATCTGCGAAATCGACCAGGAATCCGTTCACTCCCGAGTGGATAATCTCTCGGAACGCGATCATTGCATTCGCTACCACGAGTGCGCCGGCCGCCATCGCCTCCACGACGGAAATCCCAAAGCCCTCGTAGTCTGAGGGGGCGAGGACCAGATGCGCCCTCGCCACATACTCGCGTAGGGTCTCGTCGTCAACCGCACCGACAAAAAAGACGGACCTCCCCACCCCACGCGCTCTGGCCTGGGCCTCCAACGTTGCTCGCAACCCATCTGAATCTGGCCCTATAATCACGAGCTGCGATTCTGGGATCTCCCGCCGGATCAACGGGAGCAAGTCAATCAGTCTGTCGATGCGCTTATTCTCGGCGATCCGCCCGACAACGAGCAGGAGTCCGGGCTCCGCTGACTCATGAGAGCGGAAGAACATGTCATCAATGCCATTTCCAATGACAACTCGTTTTGCCGACGGCACTATTGAGGCAAAGAGGCGATCATCCTGTCTGCTGACGCAAATAACCCGGTTTACCTGGCCCAGTGCCAAACGGGTTACGGTGTGGAAGTAGGCCCATTTGGCACCAAGCGCCCAGGAGGTGTGGAAGAATCCTCCGTGCGTGGAGACGATCAACGGCCTACCGTGGTACCACTTGGTGATGGCGAGGTAGTCCACGAAGAAATCAATAGCATGTACATGCACCAAATTGTACTTCGTGACTCTTCCCAAAATGGTCGGGGCAAGGAAAAACCTGCGCCCCCCCGTGAACGGGAGCCTGAACACTTTCACGCCATCCACGACATCATTCGGAGGCAACACTTCGGAGGTCCGCCATAAACGTCTGAGTGTCGCAACATCGCAATCGTGCCCTCTTTGTTGTAGGTGATGACAGAGAGCCATTACCGCCTTCTCGATCCCACCCACGGAAGGATGGAACTGGCGGACGACGTGAAGAATCCTCAGCATATTCCTGTCCCCATTATCCCCCTTAAGTTCCCCGCCCCTCCCAATTGTGGACACTCTTACCCGACCCCCTTCTAAAGCAGCTCGAACATTCCACTTCTTGGCGCGCTGCACAACGGGCAAAGTTAGCTGGTTCGCGCAATACATCTCAACCGTAAGTTGGCAGGGCCGCGCGACCTCCCCGCAGATCTTGAAGTTTCGCCCGCCAAGGTTCGACAATAATTGGATCACAAAAAACACTCTATCCCACAAGAAAAAAGGGCCAGTCCCCTCCTTTACGCCCAAGGGCGTGGGCGCCGGTTCAACGGCTGCAAACCAAGCACAAGATCACGCGCCCCTTTCGGCCGCAGATCAACGAAAAAGCCGAGCGGTTCGTGCAAACGTTGCCGCACGAATCGGCGTACGCGTGGCTTTATTGCTTGAACCAGGAGCGCCGAATCACGTTTCCTAAATGGCTGGACTATTACAATCATTGTCACCTCTCGCACGGCGCTTGAAGGACGGGTACCAGCCATGTAAGTGTCAACAACGTGTAGGAAACACACCTCGGACCTGATCGCAATGCTTTCTCCGAACCCGCCGATCAAACGCTTTCTGCCGAAGGAACATTGTGGTGGACACTCACCCCGTTCCCCATGACTATCTCGATACTTCCCCCATTTTCCCGTTTGCGCTCATTAAAGCAGGCTCGTACGCAATGACCGCGCGGCCCACCAAAACCCAAGCACACGAGGTGCTCTCATAAAGAATCAGCGAGCATGGCTGCAAGTCCGACAGTCGCAAGGACCGCCGGGGGTCGGGTGGGGACGGGAAATTAATCCCCTAAGGCTAGCATGAAACCGCTAAACTCGGCCTTGAATTGGTAATAGGTATTGTGGAACCAATTGGTATGTTCGGGGAGAACATGATGGAAGGCATCGAGTGACATGAATGAGCTGGTGATCAAGGGAAACCGGCCCCCAGGGGTCCTCGACGGTTTGCGAGAGGTCTGGTTCTTCCGGGAGGTCGTTTGGGCTTTCGCTGAGCGCAACGTCCGGCTGAAGTACAAGCAGGCCACTCTCGGCGTCGCGTGGGCAATTATCCAGCCGCTTGCCTTTCTCGGCATTTTTACGGTCATCTTTGGGCGATTCGCTGAATTGTCAAAAGGGAACCACTCGTATGCCGCGTACGCCCTGTCCGTACTGGTGCCGTGGATATTCCTCCAAACCGCCGTTTCGATCGGTGCACAGATGCTCGTGTTAGATGGGACACTTGTGAAGAAAGTGTACTTTGCTCGCGAGGCACCAATTTTAGGCGCGGTGCTTGCAACAGGACTTGATTTCATCATTGGGCTTGCCTTAGTGCTCATCATGAACCGGTATCTCGGTGGGCGGCTGGCATGGACCGTGCTGCTCGCCGCGCCCCTTTGGTTATTGATGGCCATCCTGGCCGCGGGCTTAGCCATGACATTCGGGGCGCTAACAGTCTACTATCGCGACTTTCGATATGCACTGCCGATTCTCTTGCAGCTCTGGATGTTTGCCAGTCCAGTCGCTTATCCCCTAACAGCTGTGCCGGCGAAGTGGCGGGCACTGTATGTGTTGGCAAACCCTGCGGCCGGGATCCTTGACGCCTTTCGGCGGATCCTCGTTGAAGGAGTGGCCCCTGATGGGGGGCTCCTCTTCACCAGCACGATAATCACGTTGATCACGGCCTGGGTGGGCTATCTGATCTTCAAACGCATGGAGCCCGGGTTCGCCGATGCGATTTAGCTCATGACCTGGGCGGTCAGATTTGAGGAGGTCAGTAAGCGGTATCGTGGAGGAGGACCACGCCATGCCTCCTTACGAGAAGATCTAACACAATTGGGGGCAAGAGCCGTTGCCCTTCTTCGTCGCCGCGAAACCGTCGACCAAGGAAGAATAGCTCTCGATAAAGTCTCCTTCGAGGTGGAAGCTGGGGAGTCATTCGCCCTTATAGGGCCTAACGGAGCTGGCAAGACGACCGCCTTAAAGCTCCTGGCTCGGATTTCATACCCAACGCGTGGAAGCGTTCGTTTTCGTGGACGCGTGGGCGCGCTCATTGAAGTTAGCACGGGCATACATCCTGAGTTGTCCGGGCGTGAAAACATTTGGATGTACGGACGGATCATGGGAATGTCCGGGCGTGAGATCAAACGACGGTTCTTCAACATCGTAGATTTTGCTGAACTCGGCAGTGTATTGGATATGCCGACAAAAATGTATTCGAGCGGCATGCAGTTGCGCCTCGGATTTGCGATCGCCAGTCACATCGATCCAGACATCTTCGTTGTTGATGAGGCTCTGGCTGTTGGAGATGCGGGGTTTCAAGCGAAATGCGTGGAACGGATGACGGCGTTAGTGAATGAAGGCAGAACGCTTCTCTTTGTTTCGCACAATCTCTCCGCGGTCGAAACCATTTGCCGGCGAGGAATGTTCTTGCTCGATGGGCGTGTCGAGGTCATCGGCAAGAGCGACGAAGTTCTGCGTCGCTATCTGGACTGGGTAGATACACGCCAGCTTGAGCGGATCGGGCGCGAAGTACAATTCCGGCCCTCAGGTCTTCTCCGGATCGACCACGTTTCGTTCCACGATGGCACAGGCATAGAGAAAGGAGTCTTCCGCACCGGCGACGATGTGGAGATTCGCCTCGCGGTAACGGCTGAGGCGCGCATCGCCCGGCCATTTTTTTCCATTGGGATCACAGACGGGCGCCCGGGCAGCCTAATCCTTTGCTCGATGCTGGTCGATGGAAAAGTTCCGGACGAGATTGAGGGCATGTCCACTTTGGCCTGCCGCATCCGGCGGATTCCCCTCCTTCCCCGAGTCTATCAGGTCTGGTGCTCGGTCCGGAGCAACCATGGCTATGGGGAAATCTTTGACGGCCAGATCGTTGGCGCTTTTCGGGTCGCGGAGACCTCTCTGAAGTTTAATGGCCCCGGAGCGATTGCCCACACCACTGCCGACGCTCCCATTTTTACCGAATATGAGTGGCTCTGGTGACTCCGCCGGGCGACACCCAAGGACGCCATACCGTATTGACCTTTAGTGCGTCGGTAGGCATCTAGTTGCAGTTCCCATTTAGGTTGTTGACACTGGAACGCCTTCCAGCGTTTGTGTGGGGCGGAAGCAGTGAGCCCCAAGCTGGGAGGCGTTCATGGGTCATACACGGGGCAAGCTCACGCCGGTGGGCCGGTTGTTGCTC
>DATGHU010000051.1 GCA_035307765.1 bacterium
GCTGTCCTCGAGGGTCACGTCCGTCTCCCTCCTCCCGAAACCCGGCAGGTCTCGGTTGGAGTATTCGGAGGCTGGGCTGTGACCCTCTTGCTGTCACGGGAGGTAGCCCTCCAAGTGTCAACACTACATCCAAACAGTACAGCCTAGGCGACGTCCATGTATAGGTACTTGTGTGCGCCTAGACCATGCTGACGAAGGTGGCGGACTTCTGCGACTCCGAGATCGAGAACACCGTGGCCAGCCTGACCTCGATCCTCGAGCCCATCCTGATCGTGGGCATGGGCGTCGTGATCGGGGCGATGCTAATCTCGCTGTATCTGCCGATCTTCAACCTGGCGCTCTCCGTCAAGTGAGCGGGGAGCGCAAGGGCGGGCCGCTAGCATCCCCTCGGGTTGTTCCTCCAACGCGGCCCGGGGATTGGTCTACCGGTATTACCGGTCAACCTATTCTTACTATACGGTTTGGCGGCGATTCAAGATGAAGGTTGCCCCCGGCGCCGGAACTTTCAACGACCCGGGGGTGATTTTCGCTCTCAGAAGCGGCTGGATTCCCGAGGGGCTTCCGATCGGAAGGTGTTCGGGAATCTATCGTGGAAACTCCAGAACACCTTTTCGCAAAGTGTGAATACCTTGGAAGGAGATGAGAGAGTCAAGCGATCAGATTCCAATCTCAAGAATGGTGTCTGCTTGCATCGGTTGTCGGTACGAGGCCGGTTCCTCAATCTTCTGTCGTCCAAGTGCGGTTTCAGAGCTTGGCATAATGAAGGGGAGGGAGTGATGAGAGGTCGCTTAGTGATCACGGTGGTCCTGATGTTGATTCTCGGCGTTGGCACCTCGTACGTGGGTGCACAGGCCAAGACGACGATCACGCTTTGGTATCCGGCGGGGGATGTTGCCGCCGGCCCCACGTCCCCGTTTCATGACCCCGCACTTTTTAAGCCTTTCGAAGACGCCAACAACGTTCGGGTCAACCTTGTTGGTCTGGATTACGACACGATGGAGCAAAAGATCTTCGCGGCTGCGGCGGCGAAGAACATTGCGGACATCATTTTTGTTGATCGCTCTTGGGTCTCCGGGTTTCTCAAGGAGGGGATGTTGGAGCAGCTCCCCCCCGCCGTAGCCAAGCGATGGCTTGCGGCCGTTTCCCCCGACGTGGTGGCGCTTTCCGATTTTGGCAATGGGACGATGTATGGCTATCCGCAACTGGGGTATGACGTGTATGCCCTGACGTGGAACAAACAGCAGTTTAAGGAGGCGGGCCTCGACCCGAATCGAGGGCCGCAGACGTGGGACGAACTTCGCGCCGACTGCAAGAAGCTTGCCCGCCGTGACGCCTCCGGCAACCTGACCCGCGTGGGATTCGCCATCCGGCACGTCGGCGAGCCTCACGGCATCGTGGACAAGTTCGCCTGGGCGCTGTGGGGCGCCGGCGGTGATCTGATCAACGATCAGAATGCGCTGCGCGGCGGCCACGTCATGTTCGACAACGCGAGCGGTCGGTCCGCGCTGCAGCTCGTGCTCAACATGCTGAATGTTGACAAATGCACCAGCCTGAACTTCCCGGACCCGCGCGCCGCGTTCCTCAAGGGGATCGCCTCGATGCAAATCAGCGAAGCCGTCAGTATCCGGGCCCGCCAGCCCAAGGAAGCCCCCGACATGCCGTGGCAGACCGGGTGGGGGATGGAGGTTCCTCCGGTACCCAAGGCGGGCGACAAACCCGTGACGTTGCTGGGCGGCTGGATTTTTACTGTCCCGAAGGCGGCGAAGTCCGATGCGATGGCCTGGAAGGCCATCGCATGGCTCAGCACCGAGGCCAACGATTACTCGGTTGCGGCGAAGTTCGGAATGACCCCGCGGTACAAGAGCAACTGGGCCAAAGAGCCGTTCAAGTCCGACAGCTACGATCAGGCGTTGCTCAAGATCGCGAAATACGGTCGCCGGTACCCACTGAACCTCGGGCTCGATGGCGTGATGGAGGCGTTGGGTGCGTCGATCCAGAAAGCGTGGCACGGCGAGGCGACCGTCGACCAGGCGCTGACGGAAGCTGCGCAGGCAGGGAACAAGGCGATAACGGACGCCGCGAAGTAGCACGGCGGGGGAGGGCGTACCGCGTGACGTGATGGACGCGGTACGCCCCTTCCTCGGTTCAGTCTAAGCATGCCGAGCGTCGCGTACGCTCTGCGTCGGATCTACCGTCGCCACTACCTGCACGCATACGCATTTATCGCTCCGGTCGTCATCCTGTTTGGGTTGTTTCGCGTCTGGCCGTCCCTCGAGACTTTGTACTTCAGCGTCTTCAACGTGGAGCTCCTCAAGCAGCAGCTCACGTTCATAGGGCTGAGCAACTTCCGCGACATGCTGCAGGACCCCGTCTTCCGCCAGGCGCTCGTGAACACGCTGATCTACGCCGCGGTCATCGTGCCGGTCTCGACGGTGCTGGCGTTGCTGCTGGCGGTGGTGTTCACTGAGGAGTTCGGCCTAAAGGATCTTTTCAAGGCGGTGTACTTTTCCCCAACGGTGACCAGCACAACCGCCGCCGCCGTCGTCTGGTGGTGGATGTACAATCCGCAGTTCGGACTCTTCAACGTGATCCTAAAGCTGTTGCATCTCCCTCCCCAACCGTGGCTGATGTCCAGCCACATGGCGCTGTCCGCCGTCATCATTTTCAGTGTGTGGAAGACGCTCGGCTACAATATGGTGATTTACATCGCGGGTTTGCAGGCCGTCCCGACGATGTTTCATGAGGCGGCGACCCTCGACGGGGCGTCACCGTTCCGGCGGTTTCTGTCGATTACGGTGCCGCTCCTTGCGCCTACCACGATCTTCATCGTGATCTACAACATGATCTTCGCGCTGCAGGCGTTCGACCAGGTCTTCGTCCTGACGAGCGGCGGGCCGGCGAACAGCACCAATGTGGTCGTCTTGGAACTCTACCATCAGGCGTTCCGCCGATACCGCTTCGGGTACGCGTCCGCGGAGGCGACGGTGCTCTTCGTGATCATCTTGGTCGTGACGGTCTTCCAGTACATCTACAGCCGGCGGTACGAGGTGGCGTATTGATCCCCGCGAATCCCGGACGGGAGGGGTAAAGACGGGAAAGGTGATCCGCCGGTCCCTTGTGTACGCGCTGCTGACACTCGGCGGGGTGGTGATGGTGCTTCCGTTCTACTGGATGCTCGTCACTGCCGTGAGCCCGGCCTCGGATATCATCGCCTTCCCGCCGCGGTGGTTCCCTTCGCACATCACGTTCGAGCATTTCGCCGACGCCTGGGCCAGGGCGCCCTGGCTCGTTTACTATCAGAACAGCCTGATCGTCGCGGTCATCTCCGTCGGTTTGTCGATGCTCTTTGGGTTATTCGCCGCATACGCGTTCGCGGTCTACCGATTCCCTCTTCAAACGCCGCTGTTCCTCCTCATCTTGGGGACGCTGATGGTGCCCGTCCAAGTGAGCAGCGTCGCGCTCTACGTGCTGCTCGCCCGGATCGGGTGGGTGGACACCTACGCCGGCATTCTCGCACCGAATTTTGCCAGCGCGTTTGGGGTGTTTCTGATTCGTCAGGCGATCGGCACGATCCCGATGGATCTGATCGAAGCCGCACGCATCGACGGTGCGGGCGAGGTGGGCATCGTCCTGAGGATCGTCGCCCCATCGATCAAGACGATGCTGGTCGTTGTGGCGTTGATCTTGTTCCTCGGCAGCTGGAACGACTTCCTCTGGCCGACGATTGTTATCAACTCCGAGGGGCTGCGCACGCTTCCGGTCGGCATTGCCCTCTTCAAGGATCCTTACGGCATCGACTACGGCCCCCTGATGGCTGGAGCGGTGATCGCGACGGCGCCGATGCTCATCGCCTATGCCGCGTCTCAGCGGTTCATGATCCGGGGTGTGACGCTCACCGGCCTCAAATAGGACAGCTGGCTCAAGCCGGCGTTCCGCACGACCACTTCGAGGCGATCGGAGCGGGGGCTAAGGGTTTTCGATCACGCACACAGATGCAGACTGCCTACATTGATCCAGGTTGCCCCCGTCGGCGATTGATGGGGTCGTACGCCCCGGACACGTTGCCGTCGGTGCAAGGCCCCGGGAGCATCCGTGCAGTTGTCTGCGGTCTCGGCGGAGGCTACTCGCGCAGCTTCGCCGAGACGGATAGCGGTAACGGGGTGTCCACCTGCGGGGAGCGGAGCTGAGCCAGCATGCCGCCGTCGACATAGAGGATTTGGCCGCTGATATAGCTCGCGTCGTCGGAGGCGAGAAACGCCACTGCTCCGGCAATATCCGCGGGGTAGCCAACCCGTCCCAGCGGCACCACCCGCCCCCGCTTCGCCTTTGCCTCCTCGCCGAGCGGTTCGTACTCCTCCGTGTGGATCGCGCCGGGCCCCACGGCGTTGACCCGAATTCGAAAGGGCGCGAGGTCGACCGCCATCGCTCGGGTCAGCGCTTCGAGGCCACCCTTGCTGGCGTCGTAGGCCCCCTGCATCCGATGCGCGCGGGCGGCCGCGAACGAGCTGATGGAGATGATGCTCCCGGGGCGGCGATGGTCAACCATGAACTCTGCCACCCGGTGGGAACAGAGGTAGACGCTCTTCAAGTTCGTGCGGATGACGGTGTCCCAGTGAGTCTCATCCATCTCTAGGAAATGCGCCGACGCCGTTGCCCACGCCGCGTTGTTCACGAGGATGTCCACCCCGCCGAAGGCGCGTACCGTCTCGTCGAACAACCGGTCCACGTCCCCTTTGTACCCGACGTCCGCAGCGATCGCCACGGCCTCCCCTCCCGTGGCGCGGATGGACTTCGCTACCGGCTCGATCGTCTCCGGCCGGCGTCCGTTGACGACGATCCGCGCCCCTTCCGCCGCCAGCCGTTCGGCGATCCCTCGACCAATCCCGCGACTCGAGCCCGTGACAATTGCCACGCGATCACGCAGTGTCATCGCAGCCTCCCGCACGGGCGGTGTGTATCGCCGGCCCCCACAGTGCTTAATATAGCATTACGGTATCCGAACGACGCGGGACGGTTGTCCAACGCGGGCGAGGCGAAGAGTCTTTGCGGATCGCCGGTCGTAGGAAATTACACGCTCGGTCTCAAAAACGAGCCAAAGCGTGGGATGCGGATGGCGAGCTCGTAGGGGAGTTGGAGGGCGCCATTTTGCACGCGTGGGTCGTCGGGGTTCGAAGCGTACGGTCCGGGCCGTCCCTTGCAAATCGGCAGGCCTAATTCTAACGTGGATCCAACCCATCGGACAGCGATGGTGTTCGGACGATGGTGTCCCCTGCCAGGGGATGTGTCCATCGGCGCCGTCGGCCAAATTCGGACGGGGAGAATTGAGTTCGGTAAATGTGCGCGCCGGCCGTCGCCTCAGATTAGGCAGGTGCCGCCGCTCATGTCGATATGCTAGGAGGATTGACGCCATGTGGGAGTCGATTCAACGATACCCTGATCCTGCGGTGCGGGTGCTGCATCCAAGCTTTGCAAAGTACCGTCTCGCTCAGGCAGCCGTTGAACGCCTGGCCGCCGGATTCCGCTGGGCCGAGGGGCCGGTATGGTTCGGCGATGGACGGTTCCTATTGTGGAGCGATATCCCGAACAACCGGATCATGAAGTGGGAGGAGGAAACCGGCGCGGTCAGCGTCTTCCGAAAGCCCACCAACAACGCCAACGGCAACACCCGCGACCGTCAAGGCCGCCTGATCACCTGCGAGCATGACGCGCGGCGTGTGACGCGCACCGAGTACGACGGTACGATCACGGTTCTGCTCGATCGGTTCGATGGGAAACCGCTCAACTCCCCGAACGATGTCGTGGTGAAGTCGGATGATTCGATCTGGTTCACCGATCCGGCGTTCGGCATTCTCGGCTATTATGAAGGGCACCCCGCGACCCAGGAACTGCCCATGAACGTGTACCGCGTTGATGGCCGGACGGGTCGGACGAGTGTGGTGGCCGAGGGGATCAGCAGCCCGAACGGGCTGGCCTTCTCGCCGGATGAATCCAAGCTTTACGTCGTCGAATCGCGTTCATCACCGCGCAAGATTCGGGCCTTCGACGTTGTGGAAGGCGGTACCAAGCTCGCCAACGGCCGCGTGCTGATCGATGCCGGCCCCGGCACGCCGGACGGGCTCCGCTGCGACGTCGACGGCAATCTCTGGTGCGGGTGGGGCATGGGCGATCCCGACCTGGATGGCGTGCGTATATTCTCCCCGGCCGGCCAGCCGATCGGCCATATCGCGCTCCCCGAGCGATGCGCGAACCTGTGCTTTGGCGGGCTGCACCGGACCCGGGTGTTCATGGCGGCCAGCACGTCGATCTATTCACTCTACGTGAATATACAGGGAGCGTCGGGTGGGTGAACGGCGCCGGGCACCGATCACCCCACCGCGAATACCTGGCCGGCGAGACCGATACGCCCCGCAACGGCCGTGGCCGGGTTGTTTGCGGAGGGGCGATGATCCCCCGGCGGTTTCCTCAGGAGAACTTCAGGCGATGTCGAAGGTGACGGCCGGGCGGCACCCCGCTCCAGGAGGATCGGACGATGGACACTACTGGGCTGTGCTACACGCCGGCAACCGAGCTGGCCGGGGCGATCAAGAACAAGAAGCTCTCTCCCGTCGAGGTCGTTGACGCGGTGCTCGCCCGCATCGACCGGCTCAATCCCGCGCTCAACGCCTTCTGCACGGTGACGGCGGACGCAGCGCGAACCGCTGCCAAAGATGCCGAGGCGGCCGTCATGCGGGGAGACCGGCTGGGCATCCTGCACGGCGTTCCCGTCTCGATCAAAGACCTGATCATGACCAAAGGCGTGCGGACGACCTGGGGGTCGAAGATGTTCGAGCACTATGTCCCCGAGGAGGATGCCCCGGTCGTCGAGCGCCTCCGGCAGGCCGGGGCCATCGGCCTCGGGAAGACGAACACCCCGGAGTTCGGATTCAAAGGGGTGACCGACAACCCGGTGTTCGGCCCGAGCCGCAACCCGTGGAGCCTCGGGCACACCCCCGGAGGGTCGAGCGGAGGCGGCGCCGCCGCTGTGGCGGCCGGGCTCGGGCCGCTGTCGGTGGGCACCGACGGCGGCGGGTCGATCCGAATACCGTGCAGCTGCTGCGGCATCTTCGGGCTGAAGCCGACCCTGGGGCTCGTCGCCGCTGCGCCCACCTACGGCGGCCTCGAGACGCTCTCGCACACCGGGCCGATGACACGGACCGTGCGCGACGCCGCGCTGATGCTGAATGCCATCACGGGTCCCGATCCGCGCGACCTGAGCTCGCTGCCTGCCGACGGGACGGATTACCTCGCCGAGCTCGACCGCGGGGTATCAGGACTCCGCCTCGCCTGGACGCCCGACTGGGGGTATGCTCCGGTCGACCCCGAGGTCAGGCGGATCGCGGAGGCCGGCGTGAAGCACTTCGCCGACGCCGGATGCCGGGTAGACGCCGCGACCCCGGGCTTCCCCAGCCCGGAGGGGGCGTTTGACGTGCTGTTCTCAGCTTCGATCGCGGCGCGGTTGGGTGATAAGCTGACCGAGTGGGGCGATCGCTTCGACCCCGGCCTGGTGACGATGATCAACCGCGGAATGCGCTGGACGGCGGTGGATTTCATCAACGCTGCCAACTGCCGGCGCACGCTCGGGGAGTCGTTTCGGAGGTGCTTCGCCCGCTACGACCTGGTGCTCACGCCGACGCTGGCCGCGCCCCCGCTGCCGGTCGGCGTCAACCTCTACGAAGAGATCGGCGGGCGCAAAGTGGCGCTGACGGGGTGGTTTGCCTTCACCTACCCCATCAACATGACCGGATTTCCGGCGGCGACGGTCCCATGCGGCCGGACGTCGGAGGGACTGCCGGTGGGGTTGCAGATCATCGGCCCCCGGCTGGCGGATGCCCTGGTGCTTCGCGCCGCCGCCGCGTTCGAGGCCGCAGCCCCCTGGGCGGTGACGCGTCCGGCGCTGACCTAACCGCCGCCCGAATACCGAAGAAATGCCGCCCCATCGAGGGGAGCGGCGGCCGTCCCACGATTCGGGCCAACCCGGCGCCGTGGCGCGGTCTGAGTCGTTCGGAGATCCGCCGATACCCGCCCGGCCGTTACCCCGTGCGCACGGCGGCGTGATGAGCCCCCGCGGTTTAAAGATGCGTGCTTGAGGGTACTTGCGCGGCACTTTCCCCGTGCTCTTTTTGCAGCCGCTCCATCAAATCGCCTAACCGTTTCAAGTGCACCCGGACTTGGTGGGTGGCCAAGAATACCCTTCGTACTTCCGTCGAGGACTCCGCAGCTTGCAAGATGCCAAGGCATTTCTCTTGCAAGATCCGCATTTGATCCAACAAGGGCTCGGGGCCTCGAGGGGCCGGGGGGGTCTCTGCCGCCCCCGCGGAAATGTGGCTTCGATGGCCCAGGATCGCCAAGACGGAGGTCCCGAAGCGCAGCGCGATCAGATCATGCGGTTCAGCGCTGAGGATCGCCTTTTCGATTTCGCTGCGCCTGTCGTGGCCGCAGATTCTGCAGGGTCTGGACATCTTCGATCACCGATTTCTGCCGCGTCGTTGCCTGTCCATGATACCCTGGCGAGGGCGACCCCGCGTTCCCCCGAGAGAACAATTTCTGCGTATCCAAAGGATGGCACGTCTTCGCGGTGTCCCCGTATCGTTGAATACTCGCTCCGGGACGCGGCGGTCCGCGCTCCCCCCGTCGTGCCTTCGTGGCCTGACGCGGAGTCGGCAGAGGGCCGCTTGTACCCGTCCACGCGCACGAGGATGGTCCTCCCCCTCACGCGCCCGGGCGCGCCGTCTGGCGGCGCCGCCGGCCCGCCGCGAAGGCGATGAGCGCCGCGAGCAGGCCGGCGATGGCCGCGCCTACGGCGACGGTCGCGATCCAGGAGATGCCCGTTGCCCCCTCGGGCGCGGCAGCGATAAACACGCCGAGCTGATCCGTGCTGGCGAAGATCTGCAGCGACCCCGGGACGACGTGCGCCTCGAGCGGGGTCCACCCCGTCCCCGTGGAGCGAAGCAGCATCGTGGCGTGCCTGGGGTAGCGGAGGACCACGGTGATGGGCGCCCCCAGGAGCACGGATCCTCCTGTGGCGTCGGTCGCCTCGACGCGGTAGGCGTTCCCGTCAAACTGGAGTCTCGCCGGGGGTGGGGACAGCGTCCCGGGGTCGAGCGGGGTGATGGTCACCTCGACCGCGCGGGCTCCCGGGCGCGGCGCGATCGCCCCGGACCGGAGGATCACGCCGGCCTGCCCATCTCCCGTCACCACGGATGTGGAGGGGGAGCCGGCGGCGCCGAGTGTGATCGACTCCTGCCCCGTCTGTGGGGACTGGTTGGGTTCGGGGAGGTTAGCGGGGGGATGGACCCAGCGATATGGGAGGGGAGGGGCGATGCCTTCGTAGAGGAGGTGCGTCGGGATTTGCGGCCATGTCGAGCTTCCCGCCACAAGGTAGACGCCGACCGCGACTGCCCCCCAGATCCACACCCGGATGCCGGCCGCGCGACGGTATTGTGGGGGCATGTCAGAATATCTGGAGCAGATTGGCGGTGGCGTGGGTGAGTGCCGGGGCGAGCCATCCCCCCGTCGCCCACCGCTGCCAGCCGAAGATGATCCCCGCGGCGAGGTCGAGCGGAAGGGCTCGGACCCCGTAGGCCGGGACGTGCACCACCGCGAACAGGCCGGCCGTGCCGATCACCCCGGCGATCGCCCCGGCCTGGCACAGCCAGCCGTACGCCAGCCGTCGAAAGAAGATCTCCTCGCATGCGGCGGCCATCACCGTCGCCGCGATGGCCACAAGCGTCGCCGGCGGTCCGACCGGGGCCGTGAGCAGTCGGCCCGCCGCGAACGCGGCGATCCCCACTCCCACCACCACGGCCAACCCCGCGGGGGTCGGGGGCGCTTCGCGCCGCAGCGGCACCGGGGCGATCGCGCCGACGATCCCGATCGCGCCGAGCACGGTAAGCGCGGCGATGGTGGCCGGGGGCCGCGCGGCGAGCGCCGCGCACCCCAGCGCGATACACGCCGCGGCGAGGATCGCGGCGGTCCGGGAATCTCGCCGGGGGAGTCGGCAGATCTCCCCGCTCCGCGACGACGCCTCGCTCATCGGCGCGATGAGATCGCCGCCGTCCCGCTTCATTTGACCGTAAACGTGATCGTGCTGAGCACCCGCGGGTTGAACGGGAAGTGGTCGGTGGCCACGAACTCGGCCGTCAGGATGTGGGCGCCCGGCGTCACCGGGACGTCCTGCGTCACCCCGTAGCTCATCGACACGACCTTGCCGTCGAGGCTGAGGTGGACGTGCCCTTTGTCCGGGCTGAGCTGGGTCGAGGTCTGAGGCACGATCACCCCACCGGTCAGCCGGATGCGCACGTGGAGGGTGCGCCCGGTGATCTCCTCCCCGGGAATCGGCGAGACGATCGCCACGGTCGCGGTCGACCGGGGGCGGGCGCCCGCGGCTGGCGACGGGGTTCCGGTCTGGGGGCGCGGCGCACACCCGGCCAGCGCGCCGAGCAGGACCGCCGCCCCGAGCACCGCCCCCGCCCGTCCCAGCGGCCCGATTCCGAATCCCACCCCCCCGGTGGTCGATCGGGATCGCGGTGACGTGCTCACGCCTCCCTCCATGGATGGGTTAGAGGCGGACGGGGAGGTGCGATCGCAGCACCTCACCCGCCGCCGTGGTTACGGTGAACGTAAGGTCCCACTCGCCTCGCGACAGCTGCGCATCCCCGATGAAGTGGCCGGGGCCAAACCGTCTGACCGGAAGGGGGGCGGGGGTTCCCCCCGGGCGGTTGGCCGTCATCGTCGCCAGTTGAGGAAGGGGCATCTCGTGGCCGGCCGCATCGATGTACGTCGCATGCACCTCGTTGAGCCCTGCCCGCCCCGGATCGAGATAGGCATCGAGCACCCGCCCCCCTGAGAGGTCGATAGAATACAGCGTGGGTTGTCCGGGCGCCTCGATTGTCCGGATCCGCTGTGGCTGGGCGCGCACGTCGAGCGCGAGGGGAACCTCGACCGAGTTCGCCCCCTGTTCCACCTGCACGGTGACGGCCCACGGGCCCTCTAGAGATAAGTTACTCCCTTGACCCCGGTAACTCCCGTCCGTGCTTCGGGCCAAATCCAATGAGGAGGTACCGATGTCGGGGCGGTCCCTGGGGGTAAACCGCAGACTCACCCGATCCGCGTCGACCGGCCGCCCGGTGTCGAAGTCGCGGAGGCTTGCCGTGAAGCCATTCGGGCCGGGGTAGCCCGGGGCCACCTCCAGCCGCACGTGCGTCGTGGTGGCAAAGTCGCTTCCCGTGGCCACGAGAGGCGGCGGACCCTCCGCCTGCGTGGTGGGGAAGTTGGCGGGGGCGATCTGCGTGAGCGTCGCCGCGACCGCCAGCGTCAGGGCGCCGACGGCCAGCTCCGCCGCGCCGATCCGCCGGAGGCCGGCCAGGGTTTGGATCGCGCGGGGGACGCTCCGGAAGCGGTTGACGCCGCCCAGGATTGCGAGAAGCAGGAGGAGCGCCGCTTTGAGCATCACCAACCGACCGTACGCCGTCGCCGTCAGTTGCCCCCACCCGCCGACCTCGTTGACCGCTCGGAGCGTGCCGGTGGCGGCGACGAGCACCAGCAGGATCCCCGCGGCACCCGAGAACCGCCGCACCGCGCCCGCCTTCGCGTCGCTCGGCGTCCGTCCGAGCGCGGGAATCAGGACCGCCAGCCCTCCCAGCCACGCGCCGACCGACACCACGTGGATCCATTGCGCGGCGACGTTCGCCCAGCGCCACGGCCCCAACGCCGCCGCCGCATGGCCGGCGACGACGTGAGCGAGGGCACCCGCCGCGGCTAAGATCCCGATCGCCCACAGGCTCAGGCGCCATCGACGCTCGGTCCCTCCCCGGGCGGCGAGGGCGGCGGCGACGCCGAGGAGAGGAAGGATCCGCCACGCCAGGGCCCGGCTGAGGGATGTATTCAAGAACTGCGCGAGCGGTGCCGCGGCGTCTTGGCGCTGAGACTCCCCCAGGGCGACAACGCCGAGGAGCGCGAGGAGGCAAGGAATCCAGAGCCAGCGGCCGTTCTGAGTCGAGACGGAGGGGAGCGCGATCGTCCACACCCAGGACGCCCCGAGGAGCACGCTGAGGCCCGCATAGAACGCCCAGCGCGCTGCTCCACCGAGGACGGAGGGCGGGGGGCTGACGACCTGGGGCAACGTGGCATTGGCGGGGGAGGTGCCCACCCCGAACGCGAAGGCGCCGCCGGTGACGTGTCCGTCGACCTTCGACACGGTTCGCCACGCCACCGTGTAGACGCCGGCGGCAATCGGGCCGACCGACACCTGCAGTGTGCGCGGCCGGCCCGGGATCGTCTGGATCGACCCCTGCGAGACCGGCTGGCCGGTGGGGAGGAGAACCCTGATGCTGGAGAGGCTCGGTTCCGGCTCCTCCGTGAACGTCAGCGTGATCGTCTGCGGCGGGCGGTCGAGCGTGGCTCCCGATGCCGGATCAGATGCGCTCAGCAGGGCGTGGGCGGACGCGGCCTGCCCGAAGGCCAAGATGGCGACCGCGATCAGGCCCAGCCGTGCGACCCGGATCATCCCGACTGTTGGCCAACTTCTACCGGCACCGCTAATCAATTGCCCGGCGCGCGCAGGAGGCGATGCGCGCGCCGACGGCCGCCAAGCATGGCATCGTGCGTTCTTCCATAAGCGGCCGACCTCCTGTGGTGTCGTGAAGTTGTGCGTGCGGCGAAGACCATGTGTATCATACCCCGTGCCACGTGCTTCGCCCTTCCTGACCCACGCGCAGATCGCAGGGGTCTTCCGTTTCGGCAGCGAACGGTCCCGCGCAGTCTTCGACCCGTCCCGCGGTTGGAACGAATCGCCCGGAGGTGTGTTCGGCAGCACCAGTGTATCGAGGCGACCCGTGCGGTGGGCGCCTCGGGATGCTGCGGCGTTCATTGCTGCCCACCCTCCTCACGGCGCTGATCGTGCAGGCGACCTTGTTCATCGCCGATGCGATCTTGATCGAATCCGGGCTGAGCGATCTCGGCGTCGGGTTCCAGCCCCCCGCCCCCAGCTGGGGAAACATGGTTAGTGGAGGGGAGACGTTACGTGGACAGCGCGTGGTGGATCGCGATCTTTCCCCGGACGGCGATCTTCCTCGTCGGGCTCAGCACCGACCTCGTCGGGGACGGGCTCCGCGACGCGCTCGACCCGAGGCGGCGATGAAGGTTCGAGTCGGCGGGGTGGAACTGCACTACGAGTCGGCGGGGTCGGGGCCGCCGTGCATCCTGGTCCACGGCGGGCCGGGGATGAGCCACCCGCAGATGCTGTCGGCATTCGCGCCCCTCGCGGACCGAGTGCGGCTCATTGCCTACGAGCACCGGGGGCACGGCGAATCCTCCCGCGCGCCGGTGGAGACCTATACCCAACGACAGTTGGCCGAGGACCTCCACGAATTCTGCCGCGCGCTCGGGCTCGAGCGTCCGCTCGTGCTCGGCGCCTCGGCGGGGGGGTTCGTCTCGCTGCTCTACGCCGGACGGCATCCCACCGAGCCGCGCGCCCTCATCCTGGTCGGCACCTCGGCCAGCCGAGGGTTCATGGCGCGCGCCACCGCCAACATGGGCCGGCTCGGCACCCCGGCGATGCAGGAGGCGTACCGTACGCTGTGGGATGGATCTCTCACCGACCCCGACGCCTTCCGGCGCGCGTTCGAGACGATACTGCCCATGTACTATTATGATCGGCGCCGCTGTCCGGCGAACCTTGCCGGACGACAGTTTGACCCCGAGACGCGCCGGGCCCTCATCCGGGACTATGCCGTCTACGACGCCCGGGCGGGCCTCGCGGCGGTGCGCGCTCCCACGTTCGTTGGGGTCGGACGCCACGACTGGATCTGTCCGGTTGAGGAGTCGGTCGAGATCGCGGGGTTGATCCCCGGTGCCGAACTCTACGTCTTCGAACACAGCGGCCACTCCCCGCACGTCGAGGAGCCGGCCGCCTTTCAAGCGGCGTTGGGGGCGTTTCTCGACCGGGCGCTGGACCCCCGCCTCGACGGACCAGGGTGAGCGGTGGACGTTATCGACGTGATCGTGATCGGCGGCGGGAACGCCGCCCTCTGCGCGGCGTTGGCCGCCGCTGAGCACGGGGCCCGGGTGCTCCTGCTGGAACGCGCGCCGCTTGAGGCGCGCGGAGGAAACTCCGCGGTGACCGCCGGCGCGCTGCGGTTTCCCTACGGGGGGGTGGAAGACCTGAGCCGGATCGTCAAGGATCCGGCCCTCACCCAAGCGGGCAAGGTCGACGTCGGACGATACAGCGAGGACGACTTCCTTGGCGATCTCCAGCGGGTCACGCACGGACAGACGGACCCTGCGCTTGGGCGGGCGCTCGCTTCGCAGGCGTTCCCGACGATGGGTTGGTTGAGCCGGCAGGGCGTGGAATTCGTCCTGGCCTACGATCGACAGTCCTTCCTCGTGGGCGAGACGTATCGCTTTTGGGGCGGCCTGGCGGTGAAGGTGAGGGGGGAGGGGCCGGGCCTCATCGCCGCGCTGTACCGGGCGGCGCAGGCGGCGGATGTCGCCGTCATGTACGAGTCCCGGGCCACCGCCCTGGCGTGGGACGCCGCCGCCCGTGAGTGGAGGGTTGGCGTCTCGACCGGAACCCGCGCGCTGGAGCACCGGGCGCGGAGCGTGGTCCTGGCCTGCGGCGGGTTCGAGGCCAACCCCGAGATGCGGGCGGCACACCTCGGGCCGAAGTGGAGAGGGGTGAAGGTGCGCGGCACCCCGCACAACACCGGGGACGGCATCAAGATGGGGTTGGGGGTGGGCGCCCGGCCGTTCGGGCAGTGGAGCGGGGCCCACGCGGTGGCCTGGGACATCAACGCCCCGGCGGCCAACGACCGGCGGGCGGTCCAGCACTTCGAGCGGGATTCCTACCCGCTGGGGATGTACGTCAACATCCACGGGGAGCGATTCGTCGACGAGGGGGAGGACTTCCGCAACTACACCTACGCGCGCTTCGGGCGGGAGATCATGCGCCAGCCGCAGCGGGTGGCGTTTCAAATCTTCGATCAGAAGACCGTCCGGCTGCTGAAGAAGCCCTATACGCTTACCGGCACGACCCGCATCCAGGCGAACACGCTGGACGAGCTGGCCCGCGCCGCCGGTCTCGAAGGGCGCACGTTCGCGCGCACGGTCGCCGAGTTCAACGCGGCCGTCGGCGACCGCCCGTTCAACCCCGCGATCAGGGACGGGAAGGCCGCCGCCGCCCTCCGGCTCCCCAAATCGAACTGGGCCCAACGGCTGGACTCGCCGCCGTACGTGTGCTTTCCGGTGACCTGCGGCATCACGTTCACCTTCGGCGGGCTCCGGGTGGGAGCGGACGCGTCCGTGGCGGGCGCCGACGATCGGAGGATCGGGGGACTGTTCGCCTGCGGCGAACTTGTGGGCGGGTTGTTCTACGACAACTACCCCGGGGGAACGGGGCTGATGGCGGGGGCGGTTTTCGGCCGGCTGGCGGGAACCGGCGCCGCCGCGCACGCAGGCCGCTCGGGGTGAAGGGGGCATCGGATGGACTGGAGCGCGAAGATGGCCGAGTCGCTCAAGAGCAACGGGTACCAGATGGTCGCGTACGTCCCCGACGAAGTGGCCGATCGCCTGCTGCAGCTGCTGCACCGGGACGGCGCGCTCACGATGGTCTCGGCCACCCGCGAAGAAGAGGCGCTGGCGATCCTGTGCGGCGGGTTCCTCGGCGGGAAAAAGGGTGTGCTGGTGATGCAGGGCAGCGGCCTCGGGAACTCGATCAACGCCCTGTGCGGGCTGGCGATCGGCTACCAAATTCCCTTCCTGATGGTGATCAGCGAGCGGGGGCGGCTCGGCGAGTTCAACAGCGTGCAGGTGCCGCTCGGGCGCGCGGCCCCCAGGATCTTTGAGGCCCTCGGGGTGCAGGCGTTCTGGATCAACCATCCCGAGGAGATCGCCCCGATTGTGGAGGGGGCGACAAAACTGGCATTCGGCGGTGGACTGCCCGTTGCGCTCATCCTGTCGACGGCGCTGAGCGGGGGGAAGACATGGCGATGACTCGCCTCGAGGCGTTTCAGCGGCTGCTCCCGCTGCTCGGCCGGGCGGCGGTCCTCGCGAACCTGGGGAAGAACACCTACGACCTGTTCGCCGCCGGGCACCGGCCGGAGAACTTCTACACCTGGGGAGCGATGGGCACGGTCTCGTCGGTGGGACTGGGGCTCGCCCTGGCCCGGCCCGATCTTCGGGTCGTCGTCCTCGACGGCGACGGCTCGCTCCTCATGAACCTCGGTTCGCTCGCCACGATCGCGGCGCTGCGCCCCTCGAACCTGGTGCACATCGTCTGCGATACGCAGACGTATGAGACGACGGGCGGGCAGGCCTCTCACACCGCGGTGGCCGCGGACCTCGCGGCGATCGGCCGGGGGGCGGGGCTCTCGCACGTCGAGGCCGTCGTTGATCTCGATGCCTTGGCACAGGCGGTGCGCCGCGGCCTGGCGGAGCCCGGCCCGTGGTTGATCGTTGCCCGGATGGAGGGGACGGCGACCACCGCGTCCAAAGTCCCCCGCCGCCCGATCTACGACAAGTATCGTTTCATGGAGGCGATCGGGTCGACCGGGCGCTGACCCGGAACGTCGGAGCGCAGGCGGTGGCGCGGGTGGACGGCGGGATCGAGGGGGGACCGACCGGATCGCCGGGTTTGTCGAGGGGGCCACGTTTGAGCGGCTCCCGGCTGCGGTGGTGCAGAGGACCAAGGAGGTGCTCTACGACGGCCTCGGCGCCCTGTTGTCCGCCACCTCCGCCCGGTACGACAACGGTGAGGTCCTGGGGCGGTTCGGGCGCGAGGTGGGCGGCACTCCTGAGGCGCAGGTGTTCGGGGCGGAGTTCAGGACCAACATCGAGACGGCGGCGCTCATCAACGGGACATTCGGTTACTACTGCGACGTGGAAAGCCACCACCCGGGCGCGATCATGCACGCGATCGCCATCGTGGGTCCCGCTGCCCTGGCGGTCGGCGAGAAGTGCCGCCGGGACGTGCTCACCGCGATCGTCGTCGGCATCGACGTCGGCTGCCGGGTCAGCGCCGCGCTCGGAGGCGCCGCCCTGGTATGCGCGCGGGTTTCACCCGTCGTGCGTCGCCGGGACGTTCGGGGTGCTCGCGGCCGCGGCGCGCCTGATCGGGCTGCGGGGGGCGCCGCGGCGGCACGCGTTTGGACTCGCCGGCACCTCGGCCTCAGGTCTGCTGGCCTGGGTGAGCGATCCGAGCGAGCACTCCCGCCCGTACAACATGGGGCTCGCGGCCGGGCACGGCGTGCGGGCCGCGCACCTGGCCTCCTGCGGTTTCGGCGGCCCCCCGGCGGTGTTTGCCGGGAAGTATCCGCTGGGTCAGGCGTTCAGCGGGCGGTGGGACGGACGGGCGCTCTGCGACGGGCTCGGCGAGCGGTTCAA
Organism: bacterium; assembly: GCA_035307765.1. Classification (NCBI taxonomy): domain Bacteria; species bacterium. The sequence goes on from DATGHU010000051.1 coordinate 17,416, forward strand.
GGTCATGGAGATGACGTTCAAGCGCTACGCCTGCTGTGCGTTCATCCACCCCGGGCTCGACGGCCTTCTGGACATCCGGGCGGCGGACGCCGTGGCCCCCGAGGCGATGCGGCGGATCACCCTGCGGTGCCCCCGCTCCGGCTACCACGTGATCGACGGCAACCCGTTGCGCTCGCATTGCGCCCAGTACGTGCTGGCGCTCGCCGCCCATAAAGGCGGAGTGGAGTTTTCCGATATTCTCCACGACCGTCGGGGCGATCCCGAGATCCGGCGGCTTTCCGAGAACATCCAGGTGGTCGGCGACGAGGAGCTGGATCAAACCTACCCCGATCTCTACCGGTCCATCATCGAGATCGAGACGACGGGCGGACGCCGGTTCCGCCGCGACGTGACGTATCCGAAAGGTGCCCCGGAGTGCCCGCTGACCCCCCCGAACTTCGGGAGAAGTTCGCGACCCTGACCCGCGAGGTGATTTCCCCGGGCCGGGGCGAGGAGATCGGGGCGATGATCGATCGCCTGGAGGACGTCGAGGATATCGGCGCGCTGGCGAGGCTCTTGGGACGAGAGCACCGTCCGGGCGCATCAGTGGAGCGGCGGCGCGGAAGACCCCCCGCATCCTGACCCCCATATCCCACCCGGCGGCCCCGGAGCAGGCGATGATGGCCGCGGTGCCCAGGGTTAGGTCGATCTTCTCCCATACTTCTTCGAAGACTCCGGCCCCGCCACCGACTGCGCTAATCCGAAAGATAACCCAAACCATCACCCGGAATAGACTGAACCTCTCCCCCCTGCGGTAGGTAAGGGGTAGGGAAACGAGACATCCGGACGGATGGCGCACCTCATACGTTCGGAGGGTTCTTCGTCACGTTGCGGGGTCTGGTGGCACTGAGCGACAGGAAGGAGCGCGCGGAATGAACCGAGAGGATTTCGCCGGGATCTACGACGTGCAGTATCCGCGGGTGTTCCGCTACCTGCTGTGGCGGTTGCGCAACCGGGACGCCGCTGAGGAAATGACGGCGGAGGTGTTTGCCACGGCGCTCGCCGCATTTCAGAAGGGGACGACGCCGAAGCACGTCGGGAGCTGGCTCGTCGGCATCGCGGACCACTTCGCCTTGCGGTCCTGGCGGAGGCAGCGAACCGAGCGAGCGGCACTGTCCGAGAGTCCCGGGACCGAGCGGGATCCGGAGGAGCTGGTTCTGGCGCGATTGGAGCGGGATGAGATCTGGCGCTGCGTGGACGCGTTGAGCCCGGAGCATCAACAGGTCATCCTGCTTCGGATCGTTGCGGGGTTGAGCGCGCGCGAAGTCGGGGGGCTCACGGGAAAGACCGAGGAAGCCGTGAGGAGTCTGCAGCTTCGTGCGCTTCATGCATTCCGAGTTCGTTGGAGGGAGGCACAGGCCGATGCAGGGCTACGCAGCTGAGCGTTCTGACCCGCTGGGCGAGAACCGCCTAGAGGCGCTGCTCGGGGATTTGCTGGGGAAGGAACGCCCCGAGTGGCAGCGCATTACCGCGGAGACTCCGGACCTCGCCGAACTTGGCGAGGCAGCTCGGCGGCTCCGGGTCGTCAGCCTGCGGGCGCCGCTCCCCGAAGGGCGATTTGCGGTGCGGCAGGCGCTGCTGGTTGCGGCGCAGCAGGTCCGGGATTCCGTGGCGCCGGGGAGAGCGGCATGGCGGCGGGCGGGACTCTGGCTGAGCGTGGCGGCCCTCGTCGCGATCGCGGGAGCATTTGGTCTGGGCGCTGGTCTGCTCGATCCCCTCGCTCCGCCCTCCAGTCCGGTGTACGGTTTGAGACTCGCGGTGGACAAAGCGCGGGGCGTGTTCATCCCCGGCTACCCGGTAACGGGTCAGTACGCGCTGAACTACCAATTCTCGCCCGTCCAGGTGCCGAGCGCGGGTGGCGTGACCACGACCGATGGGAAAATCGGCGGGCTGCCCGTGCGGTTGACAATGACGGCGTCGGGCGCATGCCCGGCCGGCGGACCCTGCGGGAAGTTTGTCGTGGGGGTGGCCGGACTCTCGACCGAGGCACGCACACGGCTCGGGGAGCTTCGAGGGACGTTTGCCTGCGGTTCCGGTGGGTGCATCCTGACGGTGACCGAAGCGACGGGAATATTCGCTGAGGTGAACGGATCCCGAGTGTCGGTGGGAGGATCGGGGGCAAGCGAAGGGCAGCTGGGATCCAAGATGAACTCGCTCGGGGATTGGGTGAATCATGTCGCCGCGGCGGCCGAGCAGTTGAAGGCGAGCGGGCTGCTGCCGGCTGGGCTCACGGTCGGAGACCTTGTCAAGGACGCGGTGACCAACGAGAAGACCGGCGGGCGCCCGGGTGGAAACGGCGGAACGGGGGCTCCCAAGGGCACCAATCTCAGCACGAAGCAGGGGGCCGTGGTTGACGCTCGCGATGGCATCCACGCCCGCGGATCCAGGGGAACGGGTCCCGTCGGCCCCGCCTCCAGCGCGAGCAGCATCGCCGGCGGTTCCTCGGTGCAGGGCGACACCGGAGTTCGTGGCGCCGCGCCCAATATCGACCTCGGCGTGCATGGTGGCATCGGCGTCACGGGCGACTCGCCTACGCCCAACCCTAGCATCGACTCGGCTTCCTCGGTCCCCACCGGTCGCAACCGTGTTGGTGCCGGTGCCACACTCGTAGGCGGCCCTGGCGCTCACCATGTTAACGTCGGCATCGGAGCACGCAGCGATAAGACAGGCGCCGGCGGCGAGGCCGCCGTCGGCGGCCTGGGCGTGGGCGTCGGTGGTGGGACCGGCGTAAAAGGCGGCAGCGGCATCAGTGTCGGGGCCGGGGCGAACGTGAGCGGCAGCGGTGTCAGTGTGGGCGCCGGAGCGAACGTGAGCGGCAGCGGCGTCAGTGTCGGCGCCGGGGCGAATGTGACCGGCAGCGGCGTCAGTGTCGGTGCCGGGACCACCGTGAACGGCGGGGGTGGAGGCGTCATCGTGACCAACGGGGTTACCCTGGGCACCAGCGGCGTGAGCGGGGGGGGCACTGTGAGCACAGGTGGCAGTGGCGCTGGAGGAGGGACCGCCGGTAGCAGCGAGGCCGGCGGCGCCAACGTAGGTGGGAGTTCGAGCGGCGGGGCCAGCGCGAGCGGTGGGGCCAGTGCCAGCGGGAGCGGGGCCAGCGCGAGCGGTGGGGCCAGTGCCAGCGGGAGCGGGGTTACCGCGAGCGGCGGGGTCACTGCCAGTGGGGGCGGCGCCAGCAGCACAGGCAGTGGGGGTATCGGCATCGGCATTGGCATTGGGCTCAACCTTGGTGGAATCAACATCGGTGTGGGGCTCAACCTCGGCGGTGGTGGGGGCGTTTCTGGAGGCGGGGGTACGAGCGGGGGCACCGGCAACAACTCGCGGTAGGGTCTGGAAAGGGAATCATGCGATCATCCGCGAGCGAGGTCCACAAGCATGGCGGCACGGGAAAGCCGGTGCGGCCGCTTCACCGCGTCGCCAACGTTCTCCAAAGCGGGGAGGGCGCGAGCGAGGATCTGGCCCACTACCGCGAGTTGTTCGAGAACGCCAGCGACTTGATCTACACGACTGACCTGGCGGGGAATTTCACATCTATTAATCCCGTTGGGGAAAAACTCACGCGGTACACGCGCGAGGAACTCCTCGCATCGAATATCGGTCAGATCGTTGCGGCGGAGAGCCTCAGCACGGTTCTGCAAATGCTGGACCACGCCGTCAGGGGCTTGAGCTCCACGACCTGCGAACTCGAAGTCCTGGCCAAGGACGGCCGTCAGGTCCCGCTGGAGGTATGCTCGCGTCCAATCACCCAGGACGGGGAGGTGGTGGGGGTCCACGGGATCGGCCGCGACATCAGCATGCGCAAGCGGACCGATCGGAAGTTCCAGCAGCGCACCGCTCATTTGGAGGCGTTGAACGCGATCGTTGCGGCCGCGGATGCCGCGCCCGATCTTCCACTGCTGCTGACGGTGGTGATCGACCGGATCCTGGAGGCGCTCGCCCTCGGGATGGGCGGGATCTGGGCGGGCGACCACCACGTCGTTCGAGGCCTCTCCCCAGAGATCGGGAAGACCGTGGTGGAGGCCGCTCAGTCCTCTCAGCAGAAGACCGCCAGCGCGGCCAGCGTAGCCGACTGGCAGGCAACGTCTGGGAACGGGGCACACCCGCTGGCGGAGAGGTGGATCCACATTGGCATCCGGGCGTCCCTCACCGTGCCCATCGTGGCCGAGGGCCGGTGTATCGGGGCGTTGATCTTGGCCTCCCCGTACCCCAAGCCATGGACATGGGAGGAAGTCGTCCTCGCTGAGGCGGTCGGACAGCAAGTCGCGGCGACGGCCGAGGGCCTTCGCATCTTCCAGGAGTCCCAGCAGCACGCCGGGTTGATGAAGCGCCTGGTCGCGCTGAGCGACACTTTGAATCGTCCCGCCATCGTCGCGGACATCGCGACGGCCATCGGACAGGCCGCGCTGAGTCTGAGCGGGGCGACGGGAGGGGCCGTCTACCTCCGCGGACCGGAAGGCGCCGTCGCCTGCCCGTGGGCCAAAGGGCTGCCCGCTGATTCCGCCATCCCCGACCGCCTGCCGGAGGGGAGTGCGGGGTTGTTTTCGGACGTGTCGGCCTTAGCTCCGGACGACGCGATCCGGGGCTTCGCGAGCCGTCAGGGCTTCCGGGCCCTCGGGATCTGGCCGCTCACCTACGAGGGACGGGAGATCGCCGGGGTGCTGTGTTACTACGACGAGCCCCATGAGTGGTCGAAGCCGGAGCGGGAGGTCTTTCAGACGTTCACCTGGCAGGCCGCTTCCGCCCTCGAGAACGCGCGGCTCTACGAGGTGCAGGTCGAGCGCGCGCGCGAACTGGAAACGCTGCACCACAACCTCGAGGAATCATACATCCAGATGGTGCTGGCTCTGGCACGGGCGATGGACGCCCGAGACGCGTACACCGGAGACCACAGCGACCGCCTGGCCACACTGGCCGATCGCGTGGTCCGGGCGCTCGACCTTCCGGATGACGAGGCGAAGGACATCCGCTGGGCGGCGCTCCTGCACGACATCGGGAAGATCGGTTCTCCGGACGGCATCCTGTGCAAACCCGGGCCGTTGACCGAGGACGAATGGATGATCATGCGCCGGCACCCGATCGTCGGCGAGGAAATCCTGCGTCCCGTAGAACGCATGCGAGGGGTGGCCAAGATCGTCCGCCATCACCAGGAGAAATGGGACGGCAGCGGATACCCCGACGGCCTCAGTGGGAAAGCGATCCCCCTTGGGGCTCGCATTCTGGCGGTGGTCGATGCCTACAGCGCGATTGTTGACGAGCGCCCTTACAAGAAGTCGGGTACCCAAGAAGAGGCGGAGGCGGAAATCCGGCGTTGTGCGGGGGTGCAGTTCGATCCAGAGATTGTGGAGGTCTTCTGTCGAACACTGAGCGGTGACCATCAGGCATCCGACGCGGTCCTCCTCCGTCGGTGATCGGCGGTCCAGGTGGTGGTTTCCTCGCGCTCGCCGGAGGGTGGTCTCCGTCACAGGGCTCTGCTGAGCGACCGTGCCCCGCTAGCCGCGGCTATAGGGCAGGAAATATCGGCCGGCGCTCGACCCACCGCTGACATCCAAGACCGACCCGGTGATGTACTCCGCTTGCGTGGATGAGAGGAACAGGACGGCCTCGGCGATCTCGGCGGGCTGCCCCATCCGGCCCCAGGGGATATTCGTGATCAGCGTCTCTCGATAGGCGGGATTGACGTCGCCGCGGCGCCCCACGTCGATCAGGCCGGGAGAGACGACGTTGACGTGAATGCGGTGCTCGGCCAGCTCCTGCGCGAGCACTTTGCTGAACATCACGATTGCCGCCTTCGACGCGCAGTAGTGCGACGCGCCCCGCCGGGCCGATCGGTAGGCGCCCGAAGCGATATTGACGATGTGTCCGGCCACGCGTTCCGATACCATCCGGCGCGCGACCTCCCGTGACATCAGAAATGTCCCCTTGAGGTTGGTCTCGATGACCGCATCCCACTGTTCTTCCGGCATCTCGATCACCGGGCAGTTGGGGTACACCGCGGCGTTGTTCACGAGCACCTCGATCCGCCCCAAGTGTCCGACGGCACCTTGGACGATCCGGTCGACCCCCGCGGCGGTGCGGACGTCCCCCGCGACGCCAAACGCCCGGCCCGGCCCGCCCCCGAGTTCCGCCACGACGCTCTTGACCCGATCGGCGACCACGTCGACCGCCGCCACCCAAGCCCCTTCCTGCACGAACGCCGTCGCGATTCCCCGACCGATTCCCGCGCCCGCTCCGGTGACCACCACACGCCGTCCCGAAAACGCACCCTCACTCATCCACATGCCTCCCCCGTCGCGTTCATTCCGGCGATGCTCGGACCGCTCCGCCTGACCAGATTCGCCGTCCGGGGGCGAAACTCTCCCGCGGTACGTCTCGAGAATCGCGCCGGCGAGGCCGGATGCCTCCGGGGACGGACGAAGGGTGTTCTTGGTTAGATCACATTGAGCTCGTGCAGCGGCCTCCGAGCCAGGATCCGGTCAAACGACAGCGGGCTGAGGTCCAGCGTGCGGTATCCGCCGTCGACGATCAGTTCCGCGATTCCCCGTCCCACCCCCGGGGCGTGTTGCAGCCCGTGGCCGCTGAAGCCGTTCGCGAAGAACACGTTGCTGAAGGCGGGATGGGGGCCCACGATTCCGTTGTGATCCAACGTATTCAGCTCGTAGTACCCGGACCAGCCCCCCGTGACTTTGACCGCCTGGAACACCGGGACGCGCCGGGCCAGCGCCGGCCAGATGACCTCGTCAAAGCGCGTGTAGTCCACTTCCAGCGGCAGATCATCCGGGTCCGCTTCGCCCTCCTTGGGGGATGTTCCCCCGATGAACTGCGCGCCCTCGGGACGAAAGTAGACCCCGGATGGGTCGATGACCAGCGGGCAGTCGGGAACGGCGTCGCGGCAGGCGAATACGAAGATCGTCCGCCGCCGCGCCCGCACGGGGAGCTCAATGTCGAGCATCGCGGCGATGGAAGCCGCCCAGGGGCCCGCCGCGTTGACCGCGACGTCGCAGGGAACCCGCGACCCGTCGCCGAGGACGACCGCGTTCACCGTCCCACCGGTGCGCACGAACCCGGTGGCTTCCTGAGTCAGATATTTGACGCCAAGCGCCACCGCCCGGCGGCGGAACGCCTGGAGCAACAAGTATCCGTCGAACCACCCTTCGCCGGAGAGGCCCAGAGATCCGGCGGCGATCCCCTCCGTCGACAGCCACGGGAACCTGGCGGACAGCGCCTTGGGTTCGAGCAGCGCCACCTCGACCCCGTGCTGCCGCTGCAGGCGGTGGACCGCCTGCAGCGTCGAGAGCGTCGCGCCGGTGGCCAGGAAGAGGTATCCAGGCTCGCGGAGGCCGATGTCCGCGCTGATCGTCCGGAGGAACGCGATGCCGAAACGAGACAGCTCGATGTTTACCGGGGTCGAGAACTGCTGGCGGATCGCGCTTCCCGATAGGGCCGAGGAGGCCACCTTGTACGAAGGGTCCCGCTCCACCACGCAGACCTCACCGGAGAATTTCGGATGGCCGGCGACAAAGGACGCGATCGCGCTGCCGATCGCTCCCCCGCCCACGATTGCGACCTTGAGTGTCATGTTCCTCCCCTCGCCCGAACTGGGATTCCTTGCCCGCCTCTCGGCGATCGGGCGCCTGCCCTCGGGTCGTCGTCAGGTCGGGGCGGCGGCTCCATGCTGTTCGTGGACGCGCTCCGTCATGCCTTGTCCGTGACATGGGGGAGAACCGACCCATCCCCTCCGAATGTCTCAGTGCCACCATCCCACGGGCTCCCGCGAAGGAGGCACCACCGAGGTGAAGCGCCTAGAGCCATCGCCGCGCACCGTGCACTGGGGGTACTTTGACGCTTCGCTCGCGCCCGTCGCCGAGGTCGTCCCCGGAGAGGTCATCCACCTCCGCAGCGTCTCCGGCGCCCCCGACGATCCGGTCCCGAGCGGCTGGATCCCCCCCGAGATCCCCGGCATCTACGCCGAGGTCCACGACCGGGGCCCCGGCGGACACCTGTTGACCGGCCCCATTGCCGTGCGGGGGGCCCGGCCGAACCACGTCCTGCAGGTGGACATTCTATCCGTGACGCTGGGCGCACCCTACGGATACAATACCCTCGCTCCACTCGAAGGGATCTTCCCCGAGGCCATCGATCGGCGCGATCGTCAGATCATTCCCATCGATCGCGAGACGGGCGTGGCCACGGTCCCGCCGGGCCTCACGCTTCCGACTCGGCCCTTCTTCGGCGTCATCGGCGTGGCCCCGCCGATCGGCTGGGGGCGTGTGGACACCGCCCCGCCCCGATGCCACGGGGGAAACATGGACAACAAGGAGCTGGTTGCGGGGACGACGCTGTTTCTGCCCATCTGGACCGAGGGGGCGCTGCTGAGTGTGGGTGACGGGCACGCCGCGCAGGGGGATGGGGAGGTGAACATCACCGCGATCGAAACCTCGCTGGACGGGGAGTTTCGACTGAATATCCGTTCGGATTTCGAGCTCGCCCTGCCCGTTGCCGTGACACCGTCGCACCTGATCGCCATGGGCTTCGACGCGAGCTTGGACCGGGCGGCGCGCATCGCCGTGCGCTCGCTGCTCGACCTGCTCGTGCGGTTTGGAGGCATGGCGTGGCGCGACGCCTACCGCCTGGCCAGCATCGCCGCCGACCTGCGCGTCACCCAGGTGGTGAACGGCGAAAAGGGCATTCACGTCATGCTGGAGCGGATGATTCTGGAGCAGTTGGCGACGCCGTTCCCGTTTGTTCCGCGCCGGTCCGTCTAGCGGAGCGGTTACGGCGAGACGCTTAAGGCGGCGTCGAACCCGTCGGTTTGCAGCGCCTTCATCAGACGCTCCGCCGCCGGGCGGTCGACCCCCGGGCCGACCCAGACGAGGAACAGCGGCCCCTGATTGATGATCGCGGCGGGATAGTGGCTGGCGCGGAGCTGCTGCACAAGGTCCTCCGCGTTCCCCCGGATCTTGAACGCCCCGGCCTGCACGTGAAACTGGGAAGATGCCGGCGGGCTCGCCTCCGGCACTATCGGGGCCGGGGGGGTGGGAGCGATCGGCTGGGGCAACGCGATCGCGGGTGGGGGTTCGGATGGGGGAATTGCCGGGGCCGCTTTGGGCTCCGACGGGGCCGGGACCGGAGCCGATTCCGGGATCCCCACTGCGGGGGTGTTCGCGATCACCCCGGGAGGAAGGGCGGCCGCGGGTGGGGCAGGTGCCGGGGGGCCCGCCGGGGCCGCTGCGGGGCCGATCGACGGTTCGGCCGTGCCCGATGTCGTCGCGGCGGTCGTCGTCCGGGCTGGCGGATGCGCGATCAAATATGCGGAGGCGACCGCGACCAGGCACACGGTCAGGACCCCTGGCAAGGCCGAGAAGATTCGTCGTCCCACCCGATCAGCGCCTCCTGGGTGCTCCCCCCGGTTGGGTTCCTCGCCGGGGGTGGTTTACCTGCTCCCGGCGGGAGGGGGTAGGGTCCTAGGGTTTCGTGCAGGCCTCCTGGAACCCTACCGCCAGGTTTTTGCATGTCGTGACCGCGGAGGATCTGACGATTCATGCCCACCCCCACACCGCGCGCCCTGCGCCCCGATGATCTGATCTCGATCAAGGCCGTGGCCGACGCCCAGCTCTCGCCCGACGGAGGCGCGGTGGCGTACACGCGGACCGAGATGGCAGTGGAAGAGGATGGGTATCGCTCGACGATTTGGACGGTGCCGGTCGGGGGCGGGGACCCGGTTCAGCTGACCCGAGGCCCCAAGCGGGACAGCGCCCCGCGCTGGTCTCCCGACGGGACGTGGCTGGCTTTTCTCTCCGACCGCGACGGTGCCCGCGCGGAGATGTACCTGATGCCCGCCCGGGGCGGTGAGCCGCGGAAGCTCAGCGCGCCCGGAGACGTGAGCAGCCCGGCCGTGTGGTCCCCCGACGGCACGCGAATCGTGCTCGCGGCGCGCGTGCCGAACGAGCCCCCGCCCGCGGACCCGGCGGCCCAGGCGCGCTGGGCGGAGCGGCCCAAGGTCGTGACCAAAGCCCACTACAAGTCGGACGGCCAAGGGTACATCGGGGGCGCCACCAGCTCCCTGTTCGTGCTTTCGGTGCACGGCGGCACCCCCACTCAGGTGACCCGGGGAGAGGGGGACGCCGTGGCGCCCGCCTGGTCGCCCGACGGAAGCCGTATCGCCTTCAGCCGCGCGCGCGGCGGGGTCGCCGATTTCAACGTGTGCGATATCTGGGTGATGGACGCGGATGGCGGCGACGCGCGGCGCGTGACCGAGAACGTCGGGCGGGCGACGTCTCCCAGCTGGTCCCCCGACGGCGCGTGGATCGTGTGTTACGGGACGGACATGCAGGAGCCCGGGATGGGTGATCCGATGGTGCGGGTCTGGTTGGTGCCGACGACCGGCGGTCCGCCGCGGCGGCTCACCGAGGGGGACGATCGGCAGGTGGTGCTCGTCGCCCGACCCGCGGTCACGCCGGGGGCGGTGTGGGCTCCCGACGGCGACTCGGTGACCTTCCTCGCGGCCGACTCGGGCAACATCCATATCGTCCGTGCCCGGGTGGGCGGCGGTTCGGTGCGCACGGTCGTTGGCGGCGAGCGCCAGGTGATGAGTGCGAGTGCCGTCCCCGGCCCCGGCCGGATCGCGTTCGTGGCAACGGATCCACAGCTCCCGAGCGACGTCTACGCGTGTCGGTGGGACGGCTCGGAGGAGCGGCGGCTGACGGCTACGAACGATGCCGTCCTCTCGCAGCTGGCGCTGCCCCGCGTGGAACGTCGGACCATCGCCAGCCCGCACGGGGGCGTGGTGGAAGGATGGCTGATTCGGTCGAAGGCCGGGAGCGCGCCGGCGCCGCTCCTGCTGGACATCCATGGCGGCCCCGCCAGTTTCCACGGCAACCAGTTCCCGCTCGGCTACTTCTACCGCTACGTCCTTGCCTCCCGCGGGTGGGCGGTGCTGGCGCTCAACCCGGTCGGGTCCGGATCGTACGGCAAGGCGTTCGCCCATGCCGCCCGAGGGCGATGGGGGGAGCGCGATCTCCCCGAGCAACTGGCCGGCGTGGACGCGCTCGTCAGCGAGGGGATCGCGGATCCGGACCGACTGGCCGTGGCGGGGTACTCGTACGGCGGCTTCATGGCCGCGTGGACGATTACCCACACCCACCGCTTCAAGGCGGGGGTGGTCGGTGCCCCGGTCACGAACCTCGAGTCCTTCCACGGGACCTCGGACATCGGCATGTGGTTCACGCCGTGGGAGATGGATGGCGAGTTGATCGCCCACCGTGAGAGGTATCGGCGTCTCTCGCCCATCAATTACGTCGATCGGGTCCGGACCCCGACGCTGATCCTGCACGGGGAAGCCGACGATCGTTGTCCGATCGGCCAGGGCGAGGAGTTCTTCATTGGGCTCATCTCCGAGGGCCGGGTGCCGGCGGAGTTCGTGCGGTATCCCGGAGAGAGCCACCTCTTCCTCGGCAACGGTCGCCCCAGTCACCGGATTGACTTCACGCGGCGCGTCGTCGAATGGGTGGAGCGCTATGTGATTGGCGCGGGTCGCGCCTGACCTCCGTCCGATCACGTCGCGCTCGGGCCCGCGTCGCGCGGCCGTCCCAGGGTGGGTTTCGTCGCGCCGGAATTAACAGATGGAGGCGAGGATGGCCGGTCAACTGTACGAGCGCATTCATGGGATCGCGGCACGGCTCGATGGGATGATGGGGGTCTACATTCGCGCGCTCCCCTCCGGGGAAGAGATCGCCCTCAACGCCGATCAGCCGTTTCAGATGGCGAGCGTGTTCAAGGTGCCGCTGCTGGTCGAGCTGATGTCCCAGGTGGAGGCGGGACGGCGGTCCCTGGAGGAGCGGGTGACCCTGACCGATGACATGAAGGTGCCGGGGTCGGGCGTGCTCAAGGAGCTCTCCGCCGGCACCCCCTTGACCATCCGCGACCTGGCGACGCTGATGATCATCATCAGCGACAACACCGCAACCGACATCCTGCTCGGGCTCGTGACCAAGGACGCGGTGAACGCCCGCCTCCGATCGTGCGGGCTGCCCCGGACGACGGTCGCCATGGGCTGTCGGGAGCTCCTCAACGACCTCGTCGGCCTGGGGGGCGCCCCCGACTCGCCGGAGACCCGACGGCAGGCGGTTGATCGTCTCCGGAAGCGGGAACTCGATCCGCACTGCCGCGTCTACCACGACGTACAGGCCAACATGGCCACACCCCGCGAGATGGGAATGTTGATCGGACACATCGTCGGCCCGACCCTCGGCAACGGCCGCGGCGGGGCCGGGCCGCTGCCGGTAGCGGTCTCGAGGCAGGTGCTCGGCATCATGCGGCGTCAGCAGGTGCGCGACCGACTTCCGCTGTTACTGCCGCTGGCGATCGAGATCGCGCACAAGACCGGCTCGTTGGCCAGGGTGAGCAACGACGCCGGGGTGCTCTACGCGCCGAAATCACCGTGTATCGTCACGGTGTTCACGCGGGATTTGGCGGACGATCTGGCGGGCCGCATGGCGATCGCCGAAGTGGGACGGGCCCTCTACGAAGCCTACGCGTGACCGGCTCCTCGGGGAGCGGGACGGTCTACGGCGACCTTATCCAGCTGCGTGATCGCCGCGTGACCATCGCGAGGGGGGTCGGCTCCAACTGGGGCGGGGGGGGCGCCGCGGCCGCGGCGCGGGGTGAAAGGCCACCGGCCCGGGCCGATCGTGGGGTGATCGTGTGACCGATCCGCCGCCGCGCCGCAGATTCGGTGCGGGCGTCGTCGATGCGCTCCCCCTGTGGTTGGGGGTCGTCCCGTTTGGGGTCGTCTACGCGGTGGTGGGCCGCCGCGCTGGGCTCAGCGCGTGGGAGATCCAGGTGATGTCGCTGCTGGTGTACGCGGGGGGCGCGCAGTTCACCGCGGTGCGCCTGCTGGCCCAAGGGGCACCGCGGAGCGTCCTCGTGGTCGCCACCGCGCTGATCAACCTTCGCCATGTGCTCTACGGGCTGTCGCTCGCCCAGCCGCTCCGCGAGGCGCGGCCCGGCCTCCGCGGGGTGGTGGCCTTCTTCCTGGTGGACGAAAGTTACGGCCTCGGCACCCGCGCCTATCTCGACGGACGGGGAAGCGTGGCCTACCTGTTGGGCGCGGGGATCTCCCTCTACGTCGCCTGGAACGTCGGGACCGCGCTCGGGGCGGTGGTCACGGCCGCGGTCCCCGACCCGAGGTCGGCGGGGCTCGACCTGGTGTTTCCGCTGACGTTTGCGGCGCTGCTGGCGCCGCTCCTGCGCGGTCCAGCGAACCGGCAGGCGGCCGCGGCGTCCTTCCTCGCGGCGCTGGTGAGCGTGCCGAGGCTGCCGGGCGGGGCCGGGTTTGTGGTGGCCACGGTGCTCGGGATGCTCTGCGGGCTGCGGGCGCATGACTGAAACGATCGTCGCCATGGCCGTGGCCACCTACCTGACCCGTTTGGTCGGCCTCCTCGGCGCGCCGATCCGAGGCGGGTGGGCGGTTCGGGCCCTTGCGCTGGTGCCGGTGGCGGCGTTCGCCGCCCTTACGGCGTCGAGTTTGGAGCTCCGCACCGATACGTGGTTTCGCTGGCTCGTGGTCGGCGTCGGCGGGTGGCTCTCCTGGCGCGGGGTGCCGGTATGGGCCTGCGTGGGAGGTGGGATCGCCCTCTACGTCATCGGGGGGCCGCTCTTCAGGTGAATGCGGAGGAAGACCGACGGGGCAGGGGCGGGACCCGGTAATTCCGGTCCCGCCCCCGTCCGTGCGAGCTTCACCGCGCCGGGGAGAGGACCGCCGGCTGCGCCTTCGCGGGCTTGCGGGCGATCAGCGGGAAGATCAGCACCACCACCATGAACACCGCGACGATGTAGAGGGAGGACTCGAAGTGCCCCGTGGCCTGGCGGATCCGCGCAATCAGAATGGGCGACGGGATGGCGGCGGCACCCCACGCCAGCAGGATCCACCCGTAGATTCCACCCATCTTCCTCGGGCCGAAGAAGTCGGCCGTGAACGACGGCATGCTGCCGAAGCCGCCGCCGTAGCAGAGGCCGATGATCGCGATCGCGATGCTGAAGGTCGTCGCGTCCTTGAGCGTGGGCAGGAGGAAGAAGATAACCGCCTGGATCGCGTACATGATGATGAAGACCGTCCTTCGGCCGATCATGTCCGACACCCAGGCCCAGAAGACCCGGCCGGTCCCATTGAAGATCGAGATCAGTCCAACGATGCCGGCGGCCGCCACCGGGGAGAGGCCGACCATCTCCTGCGCCATCGGCGACGCCTGCGAGATCACCATGATCCCCGCGGAGACGTTGCAGAAGAGGATCAGCCACAGGACCCAAAATTGGGGCGTGGACATCGCCTCGGCGACCTCGTAGTTATACGTGCTGGCCGCCTTCGCCACCGCTCCGCGCGGTTCCCACCCGGCCGGCTTCCAGCCGGCGGGGGGGTTGGCGTAGAACTGTGCCGCGGCGATCACTAAGATGAAATAGGCGATCCCGAGCGTGAGGAAGGTCGCCGGGACGCCGTAGAGGATGATCTCGCGGGCGGCGATCGGGCTCATGACCAAGGCCCCGGCCCCGTAGCCGCAGACGGCGACCCCGGTCATCAAGCCCCGCTTGTCCGGGAACCACTTTACCAGCGTCGCCACCGGACAGATATAGCCCATGCCCATGCCGATCCCGCCCAGCACGCCGTAACTGAGGTACAGTCCGCCGAGCGAGTGGTTCTTTGCGGCAAGGGCGGCGAGCATGTAGCTGACCCCGTAGAGGACCCCGGCGGTGGTGGCCACCTTGCGCGGGCCGGCGCGGTCCTGCCACAGGCCGCCGATCACCGTGCCTACGCCGAGGAAGAGGATGGCGAGCGTGAAATTCAGTGCGGTCTGGGTGATCGTCCAGTGCTCACTCGCAATCAGCGGCTTATTGAAGACACTCCAGCCGTAGGCTGCCCCCAGGCACAACTGCATGACGACGGCGGCCACGGCGATCCCCCATCGATTCGGAAGCTCGTCCCGAGCCACGTGAAATCCCCCCTCTGATCGCATCGTCGATTGGTTCGCTCATCGGCGCGCGGAGCACGCCGAATGGTCACGTCGGCTTCACCTCCCCTCGCACGGTAGATTGACACCCCTTCCAATAAAATTAACAATAGATTCACCCGCGCGGGACCCACTCCTCCCGCGCCGCATGGGGGGGGATTGTGGCGCGACTCGAAGAGGCGCTCGGCCGGTTGCTGGCGGCGGCGGTGCCGCTGTCGGCGGAATCCGTCCCGGCCGCGGACGCGGCCGGGCGGGTCGCGGCGGAAGACGTTCGCGCCACCGCCCCTGTGCCGCACTTCGCCCGCGCGGCGATGGACGGATACCTGTGTCACGACGCAGACGTTCGCGGGGCATCCCCCGATCGGCCCGTCGTCCTCCGCCTCACCGGCGGGGTCCGGATGGGGGAGGGACCGGAGGGCGGGCCGGCCCGCGGGGAGGCCTGGGCGATCACGACCGGCGCGCCGATGCCCCCTCGCGGCGACCGGGTGGTCCCCGTGGAAATGGTGCGGCGCCAGGGCGATGACGTGCAGATCGCGCAGTCCCCCGGTCGGAAGACGCATATCTCCCCACCCGGAGAGCTGATTCGAGAGGGGGCTGCGCTGATCGCCGCGGGCGAGGTGGTGGGACCGACCGCGGCGGGCGCGCTGGCCGCGTGCGGGTTGGGCACGGTGTCGGTGTACCGGCGTCCTCGGGTCGCGGTGGTGGCGACGGGCGATGAGTTGGTTGAGGCGACCGATGGGGCGGCGGCCCCGCCGCCGGGACGGGTGTTCAACAGCAACGCGGTGACCCTGCGGGGCCTGCTCCGCGCCGCGGGGTGTGAGGTCGACTACCGGGGCATCGTCCGCGACGCGCCCGACGATATGCGCCGGATCTTCGCCGCGCTGCGCGATGCATACGATGTGGTCCTCTCCACCGGGGGCGTGTCCATCGGCCGGTACGACGCGGTCCACCGCACCTGGCTCGACCTCGGAGCCCAGCGGATTGTGGGGCGGGTGGACCTCAAGCCCGGCGGCCCTTTCTTTACCGGTCGCTTCGCCGCGTCGTGGGCCGTCGGACTCTCGGGGACGCCGGTGGCCTGCCTCGCGGCGTTCCACCTCCTGGCACGCCCGTTTCTGTTGCGGTTGGGGGGAAGGCGTCGGGTGATCAGGCCGCTCGAGGACGCCGCGTTGGCCGTCGGGTTTTCCCGTCCGGCGGAAGAGGCGCGCGCGCTGTGGGCGCGGATCGTCCCCACACCGACGGGGCTTCCCTCGGCGGAGATCCTGTACGGCGATGCCGCCGGGACGGTCGGCGCGCTCCTCGGCGCCAACGCCCTTGTCCTGATCCCACCGGGGACTCCGCCTCTGCCGTCGGGAACCCCGGTCTCGGCGCTGCGGCTCGATCGCGATGAGGATCGCGACCGCCTGATCCTGCCCCCGGTCCACCCGGGACCGCTGGTGATCGGGATCGTTGGGGCATCCGGATCCGGGAAAACGATTGTGATCGTCGACCTGATTCAGCGGTTGGTCGCCGACGGGATCCGCGCCGTCGCCGTAAAGCACGCCGCACACGGGTACGACGCCGACCGCGAGGGAAGCGACAGCGCCCGCATGGTCGAGGCGGGCGCCCGCGTGGTTGTGCTCGCCGGGCCCGTGGAGACCGTCCTGCGCATCGCCGCGCCGGCGGCTCACCCCGGTGGGGCCGTCGCCCTGGCCGCCGCGGCCGCGGAGCGGGTCTGGGGGAAGCCCCCCGATCTTGTGCTCGTCGAGGGATTCACGCACCCCGCCGACCCCGTGATACAGGTGGGCCAGCAGAAACCGGGCGCCGCCTCGGGCGAGGTGCTCGTGTCGATCCCGGCGTTGCCGGGGATGAACGCGGAGGCACGGGCGGATGAGCTGCGGCGCGTGCGGGACGCGGTTCTGGCGCGAATGGGTGCGGGAACAGCGCCCCGGCCGATTAATTGACGCTCCTGGGGGGCGATGCTACGATACCCTCGAAAGGGTCGGACTGTGCAGACGTCTGATGGTGCGGAGCCGCGTGTGGCGATTCGAACCAACCGGCCGGAGGCCGCGGGTCGCGAACGCGAGCCCGAGTCCCCCCGCACGAGCACGACACGACGCCGCGTGGCTCAGGTGCGGGCGGACGAGGTGCGCCTCCGTGACGATCAACTCGCGGTCGAGGAGCCCCTGGAGATCCGGCTGTACCCCGGCGTCGGATCCCCGTACGTCCAGGTTGCGGTGACGATGCGCACCCCCGGGCATGATTTCGAGCTGGCCGCGGGGTTCTTGTACAGCGAAGGGATCGTGGAGGACGCGGGACAGATCGACCACATCAATTACTGCGCCGACCACTCCCTCGAGAGTACGCAGCGCTACAACATCGTGAACGTCTTCCTCCGGCCCGGCGTCGAGGTCGATACCGAGCGCCTTCGGCGCAACTTCTATACCACCTCCAGCTGCGGGGTGTGCGGGAAGGCGTCGATCGAGGCGATCCGGGTCCGCGGCGTCCGCCCCGCCGCGCCCGGCCTCGAGGTGGACGCCGACGTCGTCGGGCGGTTGGGCGAGACGCTGCGCGGCGGGCAGGCGATCTTCGACAAGACCGGGGGCCTCCACGCCGCCGGCCTCTACGATGAGCGGGGGCACCTGTTGGCGATCCGCGAGGACGTCGGGCGCCACAACGCGGTGGACAAGCTCGTCGGCCACGCCGTGCTCAACCGGTCGACGCCGCTGCACCGCTGTCTTTTGATGGTCAGCGGACGGGCGAGCTTTGAGATCGTGCAGAAGGCCGCGGTCGCCGAAATCCCCGTCGTCGCGGCCATCTCCGCTCCGTCGAGCCTTGCCTGCGATGTGGCCCGGACATTTGGAATGACCCTGATCGGTTTCGTGCGGAGCGATCGGTTCTCGGTGTATTGCGGCGCGCACCGGATCCGGCACCGCGGGCAGGCGATCACGGGGATCGACTGACGCCGGGCGCCCCGTGGGGGGGGGGGCCGGCACGCGCGAAGATCTGCGAGCGGAGGTGGCGTATGGACGTAAACGGGCAGCGGCGCACCGGAAAGGCGCGGCGGTATGTCAGTCCCTCTCCGATCGGGATCGGCTACACGAAGCCCAACCACTACCTCGAGATGGCCAAGGTGCTCGGGGAGAACAGCGACCAACTCGGGTTTGCCTGGCGGATCCTGAACGACGGGTGTTGCGACGGGTGCTCCCTCGGCACGGTGGGGCTCCGGGACTGGACGATGAAAGGGATCCACCTCTGCACGATCCGGCTCAAGATGCTCCGCCTGAACACGATGCCCGCGGTCGACCACCGCGTGCTCGAGCAGCCGCAGCGGCTGCGCGGCCGGTCGGCGAAAGCGCTCAGGCAGTTGGGCCGACTTCCCTACCCGATGGTCTGGCGCAAGGGCGAGCCGGGGTACCGGCGGGTATCCTGGGACGAGGCGCTCGACGTGTGCGCGGAGCAGATCCGCGGGGTGGTGGCCCGGGATGCGGACCGCATGTACTTCTACATGACGTCGCGCGGCATGCCGAACGAGCCGTACTTCGTGCTGCAGAAGGCCGCGCGATTCTTCGGCACCAACAACGTGGATAACTCGGCGCGGATCTGCCATGCCCCCAGCACGACGGGCCTCGGCGTCGCGATCGGGTACGGCGCGACCACTTGTTCCTACCGCGATTGGATCGGGACCGACCTCCTCGTGCTGATCGGGACCAACCTCGCCAACAACCAACCCGTGGCCGTGAAGTACATCGACGAGGCGAAGAAACGGGGCACCCGCGTCGTGGTGATCAACGCCTACCGCGAGGAAGGGCTGGACCGCTATTGGGTGCCGTCGTCGTGGGACAGCGCCGTCTTCGGCACCAAGATCATGGACGAGTTCTTCCAGGTGGCGATCGGCGGCGATGCCGCGTTCCTCACCGGGGCGCTGAAGCACCTGGTGGAGACCAACCGGCTGAACGAGGACTTCATCGCCAAGTACAGCGTTGGGTTCGAGGAGCTGCGGACTCACGTGCGCGCGTTGGCCTGGGAATCGCTGGAGCAGGACTCCGGGACGACCGCCGCCGAGATGCGCCGGTTCGCCGATCTCTACGCCGGCGTCGAGACCTCGATCTCCACGTGGTCGATGGGCGTGACCCAGCACGAGCACGGCCAGCAGAACGTGTTCGCCATCGCCAACCTCGCCCTCGCGATGGGCCGCATCGGCCGGCCCCACACCGGACTGAATCCCATCCGCGGCCACTCCGGCGTCCAGGGCGGCGCGGAGATGGGCGCGGTGCCGAACACTTACGGACAGGGGCGCAAGGTGGGCGACCCCAAGACGATGGCGACGATGAAGGAGTTGTGGGGCTTCGACGTTCCGGCGAAGCCCGGGGTGACCGCCGCCGCCTCAATCAACGCCGCGCACGAGGGGAAGTTCGACCTGCTGTATTCGGTGGGGGGTAATTTCATCGAAACGATGCCCGACCCTGCCTACGTGCGGGAGGCGCTGGCCCGGGTGCCGGTCCGGATCTTCCAGGACATCGTGATCAGCCCGATGATGCTGCTCGATCCCGGAGAGGTCTCGGTGATCCTCCCCGGGGCCACCAGGTACGAGACGCCGGGCGGGGTGACGGAGACGACGACCGAGCGGCGGATCGTGTTCAGCCCGGAAATCCCCGGGCGGCGCATCGGCGAAGCCAAGCCGGAGTGGGAGATCCCCATGCTCATCGCCGAGCGGGTGCACCCCGATCGCCGCCGGCTCATCCACTACGACACCACCCAGCAGATCCGGGACGATATCGCCAGCGTGATCCCCTCGTACGACGGCATCCAGCGCCTCACGAGGAAGGGCGACCAGGTGCAGTGGGGCGGTCCCCGGCTCTGCGCCGACAACCGGTTCAACACCCCCGATGGTAAGGCGCATTTCGTGGTTCCGCGGTGGCCGGATCGGCGCCTGCCCCCCGGGAAGTTCTACGTCTCCACCCGCCGCGGGAACCAGTTCAACAGCATGGTGTGGGGCGACCGCGACCCGTTGACCGGATCGGACCGCGACGACGTGTTCATCTCCGCCGCGGATGCCCGCCGCCGAAACCTCAAGCGGGGCGACCCCGTGATCCTCCGGTCCGAGGCGGGAGAGTTCCGGGGGAAGGTCCGCATCGCCGCGATCACCCCGGGAAACCTGGCCGTGCATTGGCCGGAAGGCAACACGCTGATCAGGACCGGACACTACGACCCCAGCTGTGGGGAACCGGACTACAACGCCGTCTGCGATTTGACCGTGCCCGCGGGACGGGAGGCCGTCCCCTCAGAGGCGGTGCTCGGCGGCGCGCGCTAAGCGGCCCGCCCGTCCGGGCGCGACCGCGGAGGCGGGGAGCCGTCCCGCCCCCCGCGATCAGGCGTAGGCCGGCAGCGGGTGGTGCGCCGGGCGGCCGCCGGATCCGGCCGGGTTCAGCCCGTGCCGGGCGCAGTAGCGGCGGATGATCTCAGCGTCGCGCGCCGCCCGAACGGTGTTCGGGAGCACGGTCCCCGCGATCAACGCGTGCAGCTTCGCCAGCGTGTGCTCGTGCACCCCGATCACGGCTCGCACGAAGGCCTCGGGGGTGTTTTCGTCGTGCGGGCAGTGCGCGCTCTCAGCGGCGATCATGGTTCTGTCTCCTCTCACTCCACATTGGCACTATCCGATATATACCCATCGTGAGGGGCCCCGCATTCTCCAGAGGGCGGCGGGTGCGGAATTGTGACACCGAGCGGGGCAAAGGATGCCCCTGCCGCCCAGCGAATACTCCCCTGATCGTGAGGAACGTCTTCCACCGAGGCGCGCCGATGGCGACAGTATATGGAAAGGCGGTCGTCGAGCAGTACCTCCGGGCCAATCGGCGGTCACAGGCCCTCGGCGACCGCGCCGGGTCCGTGCTCCCGGGCGGGATCACCCGCACCTCGGTGTACTTCGACCCGTATCCCCCGTACATGGAGCGCGGCGAGGGGTGCCGGATTACCGATGTCGACGGCAACGAGCGGATCGATTTCTCGAACAACTATACGTCGTTGATCCTCGGCCACTGCCCCCCGGCCGTCGTGTCCGCGGTCCAGGCCCAGGTCGCCCTCGGCAGCGCCTTCGCCGCGCCGACCCGTCATGAGATCGCGCTCGCCGAGCTGATCACTCGGCGCGTGCCGTCGGTCGAGCGGCTCCGATTCGCGAGCTCGGGGACCGAGGCGGTGATGTTTGCGCTGCGGCTCGCTCGAGCGTTCACCGGGCGGACGAAGATCGCGAAACCCGAGGGCGGGTTCCACGGGACGTCCGAGTACGCGTCCGTCTCCGTGAGCCCCGACCCTTCGCGTGCCGGTGATCCCCGCCGGCCGGCGTCCCTGCCGGCGACCGAGGGGCTCCCCGAGCGCGTGGTGGACGACGTCGTTGTGTTCCCGTTCAACGACGCGGAGGCGACCGAAGCGCTGATCCGCCAGCACCAGGACACCCTCGCCGCGGTGATCATCGAGCCCGTGCTCGGGTCCAGCGGGATGATCCCGGCGCGGCGTGAGTACCTCGCCCGGGTGCGGGAGGCGACCGCGCGGTACGGCGTCCTCCTCATCTTCGACGAGATCATCACCCTGCGCGTCGCATCCGGGGGCGCCCAGAGCGCCTACGGGATCGTCCCCGATTTGACCGTGATGGGCAAGATCATCGGCGGCGGATACCCCGTCGCCGCGTTCGGCGGCCGCGCGGACATCATGGCGCCGCTCGATCCTCGGGGGGGCCGCCCGTCCATTCCCCAGAGCGGCACCTTCAATGGGAACCCGATCGGGATGGTCGCCGGCACGGCGACGCTCGAGGCCCTCACCCCCGCGGTGTACGACCGCCTCAACGCCATGGGCGACGACCTCCGCTCGCGGCTGCGGGATGTGTTCGCGCGCAAGGGGATTGCGGCGCAGGTGACGGGGATGGGCTCCCTCTTCAACCTCCACTTCACCGACGTCGAGGTCGTGGACTTCCGGACGATGCGGACCGGGGACGCGGATCGGCTGCGCGAGGTCTTCTTCCGGCTGCTCAACGAGGGGATCTTCGTGGCCCCGCGTGGCATGGGATGCCTCTCCGCGCCGATGGGCGAGGCGGAGATCGCCGCCTTCGTCCGGGCCACGGAGCGGGCGCTCGAAGGGTGAGGCCGTCGATCTCGACCCACGTCCTCGACACCGAACGGGGGGAACCCGCGCGCGGGCTTCGCGTCGAGCTGTTCCGGCGGGATGTGCTCCTCTCGGCTCAGGCCACCGATGCCGACGGGAGGATCACCGATCTGGTGCAGGGGCCGCTGGAGCGGGGCTCGTACCGTTTGGTGTTCCGCCTCGGCGGGCGCTTCTTCTCGTGCATCCAGATCGAGTTCGCCGTGGACGACCCCGGGCGGCACTATCACGTCCCGTTGCTCGTCGCCCCCTACGCATGCACCACGTACCGCGGCAGCTGACCGCGGACGAGCTCGCCGCGCTCTTCGAGGGTCGCACCCGATTCGTCGAGCGGCTGGCGGCGTGCGCCGATCCGCTTGCGGAGGCCCGGACCCTGCTCGCGCGCCTACCGGAGGAAGAGCAGCGCGAGGCGCTGAACGCGCACCCGCCGATCGGCGCGGGGCGCCTTTCGGCGGCGTCGGCGCGGGAGCAGGGACGGGAGGACGACCCCGAGGTGCTCGCCGAGCTCGCCCGGCTGAACCGCGCCTACGAGGCCAAGTTCGGGTTCCGATTCGTGGTCTTCGTCAACCGGCGCCCCCGATCGGAGATCCTTCGCCTGCTCCGCGCCCGGATCACGCACACCCCCGAGGAGGAACTCCGGACCGGGCTGGACGAGCTCGTCTCCATCGCCCTCGACCGGTATCGGTCCCGATGAGCATCCATTACGGCAAGGCGGCGGTGAGGGTTTACCGGACGGACGGGCGGAGCACGCTGTTCGCCGCCGAGATCCGGCTGGATGTGTCGGGGCAAGCCTTCCTGCCCGCGTATACGCAGGGGGACAACGCGATGGTGGTCCCGACCGACACGATGAAGAACTTCATCCACGCCACGGCGCTCGGCTACGACGGGGCGGCGCTGGAGGAGTTTTTGGCGTTGCTCGGCCGGCGGTTTCTCGACGCCTACGCCCACATCGAGCACCTTGCCCTACACGGACGCGAGTTGGTGTTCGCGCGCCGCGGGACGGTGCTGTTCCAGCAGCTGGAGGAGGACTACGAGGTGGCCGAGCTGACCATGGATCGCGCCGGCATCCGGCGGCACCGCTCCGGGCGCGAGGCGCTGCGGCTGATCAAGATCACGGGGAGCTCGTTCGCCCGGTTTCCCCGCGACGACTACACGACGCTGCCCGAGACGGCCGACCGGCCGCTGTTTATCCACCTCAACGTCTACTGGCGGTACCGGACGTTTGCCGACCGGGTGCCGAGCGCGGCGGTGCGGGACGTGGTGATGGCGACGTTTGCGGAGTTCGTGTCGAAGTCGATCCAGCATCTGCTCCACGAGATGGGCGAGCGCGTGCTCGGGCATTTTCCGGCGATCGATGAGGTCTCGTTTGAGGCGGAAAACCGCCTCTGGGATACGGCGCAGACGTGCGAGCGGGATCCGCGGGTCAACGTCTACTGCGATCCGCGTCCCCCCTACGGGATCATCGGGTACACGCGGCACCGCGGATGAGGGACGTCCTCCGGCCCCGCACCTTGCCCGAGGCGCTGGCGATGAAGGCCGAGCACCCCGAGGCGGTCCCGATCGCCGGCGGGACCGATCTGATGGTCGATCTCAACTTTGACCGGCGGCGCCCGGAACGCCTGATCGACATCTCGCACCTCCCCGAGCTGGCGCGGTGGCGGTGGGAAGACGGCCAGCTGTTCTTGGGAGCCGGCGTCACGTACGCGGTCATCGTGCGGGACCTCTCGGCGGTCACCCCGCTGGCCGAGGCGGCGCGGGCCGTCGGCTCGCCGCAGATCCGCAACCGCGGCACGGTGGGGGGAAACCTCGGCACCGCCTCGCCGGCCGGAGACGCGCTCCCCGTGCTCGCGGCGTACGACGCCGAGGTGGCGCTGGCGAGCGCCGGAGGGCAGCGGACGGTCCCGTGGGCCGAATTCCTGGTCGGGCCCAGGCGCAGCGCGCTCCGCCCCGACGAGTTGATCGTCGGCGCGCGGTGGCGCGTGCCCTCGGGACCGGGGTCGTTCTCCAAGGTCGGTCCGAGAAACGCCATGGTCATCGCGATCGCCAGCCTCTGCCTGGTGGTCGATGAGGAGCGCCGGGAGGTGCGGGTCGCCCTGGGATCCGTCGGCCCCACGGTGCTGCGGGTCCGCGGCGCGGAGATGCACCTCGCGGAGGCGCTTGCGGCAGCCGGGGTGTGGGACGATCGGGCCGCCCCGCTGCCCGCCCGGGCCGTGGAGCAGTTCGGGGCGGAGGTCGCGGACGGCGCCCGGCCGATCGACGATGTCCGCGGCACCGCCGCGTACCGGCGCCACGCCTGTGGCGTCCTCGCGCGGCGCGCGCTCGGCTGGGCCCTTCGCGATCGCCTCCCGCGCCGCGGTCCAGGGGCGAGCCGCGGGCGGTAGTGGATGACGCGGGTCACGGCGCGCGTCAACGGCGAGGTGCGGGCGGCCGACGTCTGGCCGGGGGCCAGCCTCCTCTTCATGCTGCGCGAGCATCTGGGCCTCGCCGGCGCAAAAAATGCCTGCGAACAGGGGGAATGCGGATCGTGCTCAGTTTGGCTCGACGGCGACCTCGTCTGCTCCTGCCTCGTGCTCGCCGCGCAGGTGGACGGACGCGAGGTGCGCACCGTGGAGGGGCTGGCGGACGGCGATCGCCTCCATCCCGTCCAGGAGGCGTTTCTCGAGGCGGGCGCGGCGCAGTGCGGTTTCTGCACCCCGGGGTTCATCGTCGCCGTGGCCGATCTGCTCGCCAGGGGCATCTCCCCCGACGACGCGGTGGTGCGCGAAGCGCTGTCCGGGAACCTCTGCCGGTGCACGGGGTATGAGAAGATCCTCGACGCCGTGAGGATCGCCGCCGAGCGGATGCGCGGGGGCGGGGGATGAGCATCCGCACGGTGGGGCCGGTGCGGGGCGGCGTAGGGGAGAGCGCGCGCCGGATCGACGGCGTCCCCAAAGTGCGGGGGAGCTTTGCTTTCGCCAGCGACCTCTGGGCACCGGGAGGGCTCTGGGGGCACACGATCAGAAGCCCGCACCCGCACGCGCGCATCCGGAGCGTCGACATCGCGAAGGCGCTGGCCACCCCCGGCGTGCACGCGGTGCTCGTTGCCGGGGACGTGCCCGGCAAGAAGACGTACGGGCTGGAGTTCGCCGACCAACCGGTCCTGGCGTGGGATCGGGTGCGCTACGCGGGAGAGCCGGTGGCGATCCTGGCGGCCGCCGACCCGGAGACCGCCCGGCGCGCGGCGGAGCGAGTGGCGGTGGACTACGAGGTGTTGCCGGCGGTGACCGACATGGCCAGGGCGCTCGAGGGGGCCGCGCCGCGCGTGCACGAGTTCGGGAACGTGCTCCGCCACACGCGGATCGTGCGCGGCGATCCCGACGCCTCCGCCAAGGTGTGGGTCGACGGGTACTACGAGACGGGGATGCAGGATCAGGCGATGCTCGGCCCGGAGGCGGGGATGGCGGTGCCGGGCGCCGACGGCGGGGTAGACTTGTACGTCGCGACCCAATGGCTGCACGTGGACCGCCAGCAGGTCGCGCCCTGCCTCGGTCTCCCGCTGGAGAAGGTCCGGCTGCACCTGGCGGGGGTGGGGGGGGCGTTCGGGGCGCGCGAGGATGTCAGCATGCAGGTCCACGCCTGTCTGCTCGCGCTTCGCACCGGGAAGCCGGTCAAGATGGTGTACGGCCGCGAGGAGTCGTTCTTCGGCCACGTGCACCGGCACCCATCCCGGATCTGGATGCGGCACGGGGCCGCCCGCGATGGGCGGCTGGTCTGCGTGCGCGCGCGGCTCCTCGTCGACGGCGGAGCGTATGCCTCCTCGTCGTCCGCGGTGATCGCGAACGCCAGCACCTTTGCCACCGGTCCGTACGAGGTGCCGAACGTGCTGATCGAGGGGACCTGCGTGTACACCAACAACCCGCCCTGCGGCGCGATGCGGGGCTTCGGCGCGGTCCAGGCCTGCTTCGCCTACGAGGCGCAGATGGACAAGCTCGCGCGTGCGCTCGGCCGGGACCCCGTCGCCCTGCGCCTCCAGAACGCCTTGGCCACCGGGGCGGTCCTGGCGACCGGCCAGCGGCTCCGCGGCAGCGCGCCGGTGCGGGAGGTGATTGCCCGCTGTGCCGCCCTGCCGATGCCCGAGGCGCGCGGGGAGGGTGCGGCGGGCGCGGGGAGCCTTCGCTACCCGGGGGGCGCCGGAAACGTATCCCGGGGCGAGGGGCTCCGTCGGGGGGTCGGCTTTGCGGTGGGGTGGAAGAACATCGCCTACAGCGAGGGGTTCGACGATTCGTCACAGGCGCGCGTTCGCCTCGCGACCACGCCCGGCGGGCCGCGAGCGGAGGTGTGGTGCGCGGCGGCCGAGGTGGGACAGGGGGTGCACACGGTCCTCGCCCAGATCGTTCGGACCGAACTCGGCGTGGAAGCGGTGGTCGTGCATCCCCCGGACACGACGATGGGCTCTGCCGGGTCGAGCTCCGCGTCGCGGCAGACGATGATGTCGGGAGGGGCCGTGCAGCTGGCCTGTGCGGCGGTCAGGGACGTCCTCGCGGCGCGGGTGCGCTCCGGCGGCAGGGACGCTCGCGGCGACCTGCGCGTGGAGGAGGGGCGGATCCTGGTGGGGGGGCACCCGGTCGGGCCCGTCGATGCCTACTTGGGGGACCCGATCGAGGTGACCCGCGTGTACCACCATCGCCAGACCACCCGGCTGGACGCGTCGGGCGCGGGCGATCCCCACGTGGCGTTCGCGTTTGCCGCCCAGCGCGCGGTGGTGGAGGTGGACACCGAGCTCGGGCTGGCGCGGGTCGTCCAGATCGCGACGGCTCAGGACGTGGGGCGCGCCCTGAACCCCCAGAGCGTGCACGGCCAGATCGAGGGCGGCACCGCCCAAGGGATCGGCCTGGCGCTGATGGAGGAAGTCCAGCTTGAGGGCGGCCGGATCAAGAACGCGTCGTTCACCGACTATCTGATTCCCACGATCCTGGACATGCCGCCGGTGGTCGCCGCGCTCGTCGAGGAGCCCGAACCCGACGTCCCGTTCGGCGCCAAAGGGGTGGGGGAACCTTCCACGATCGTCTCCACGGCGGCGGTGGCGGCCGCCCTTCGCGACGCCACCGGGCTCCCGCTCAACCGCGTGCCGGTCCGGGCGGACGACCTGATCGGGCTGGCCCCCCCGGCGGACACCGGCGAGCCGCCGCCTCCCCCCGTCGTTCCCGGGCCCGGCCCCGTTCCCCAGTTCTTCGGGCTGGCGGCCGGCCAGCAGGAGCTCACCGATTCGTGAGGCAGGTCACGCTCCACCCAGGAGTGTCGTGATGCTTGACCGGATTACCGTCTCGGTGGTGCAGCACCGCTTCGTGGCGATCGTCGCGGAGATGGGCGAGGCGATGCTGCGCACCGCCTACTCGCAGATCTTGAACTCGAGCCGAGATTTCTCGACCGCGCTCACCGATGGGGAGGGGCGGCTGGTGGCGCAAGCGGAGCACGTGCCGATTCACGTGGGGGCGCTCCCCTGGGCGGTGCGGTCGGTGTTGGGGACGTTTGCCGGCCGGATCCGCCCCGGCGACCTCTACCTCCTCAACGATCCGTATCACGGCGGGAACCACCTTCCCGATCTGACCGTGCTCCTCCCGGTGTTCGCGGGGGGGCGGCTGATCTTCTGGTCGATCAACCGGGCGCACCAGAGCGATATCGGCGGCTCGACGCACGGCGCCTACAATCCGGGGGCGACGGAGATCTGGCAGGAAGGGATTCGGATTCCTCCGCTCAAGCTCTACGACGCCGGCGACCTCCGCGACGACGTCATGCACATGATCGCGACGAACGTGCGTCACTCCAGCGACTTTCTCGGGGATCTCCGCGCCTCGATCGGCTCGGCCCGGCTCGGCGAGCGCCGCCTGCTGCGCCTCGCGGACGAGTACGGCGTCGCGACCGTCGCGGACGCGGTGGGGGAGATCCTCGATGGCACCGAGCGGCAGACCCGCGCCTGCATCCGGACCTGGAAGGATGGGGTGTACCGAGGCGAGGCGGTGCTCGACGACGACGGCCACGGGGCGCGGGACATCGCGATCCGCGCGACGGTGCGCAAAGCGGGCGACGGCCTGACCGTCGATTTGAGCAGGAGCGCTCCCCAGGTGACGGGGTTCGTCAACTCGTCGTACCCCAACACGATGTCCGCGGTCTTCATGGCGATCGCCTACCTCATCGATCCGGACATCCCCAAAAACGACGGGACGTTCCGCCCGGTGACAGTGGTGGCGAAGCAGGGGACCGTGGTGTGGCCGTACCCGCCGGCTCCGGTGACGCTGGCGACGAACCACTGCGGCCAGGAGATCTGCGAGGCGGTGATCAAAGCCCTGGCCGCGTCGTGCCCGGAGCGGGCGATCGCGGGGTGGTCGCGGAGGTTTCGCATCGCCATCCGCGGCATCGACCCCCGGACGCGGCGGCCGTTTATCTGGCACATGTTTCACGCCCGGGGCGGCGGCGGCGCCTCCGCCGCCGGCGACGGGTGGCCGACGGCGGGGGAGGGACAGGCCGCGGGGGGGATCAAGTTCGGCAGCGTCGAGGTGACCGAGGTCCGGTTCCCGCTCTACCTCCGCCGGCACGAGTTCCGCCCCGACTCGGGCGGGACGGGCAGGTATCGAGGAGGGGTGGGCTCGGTGCTGGAGATGCGGGTGGAGATCGCCGAGCCGGCAAGCGCCAACACCGCCGGCGACGGAGTCCGCCACGCTCCGTACGGCCTCTTCGGCGGCGCGGATGGTCTGCTGCACCGTTATCGCCTGCGCTCGCACGGGAGCGATCGGGTCCTGCGGACCAAAGAAGTCGGGATTCCCGTCGGGCCGGGCGATGTGTTCTTCGTCGAGTCGTCGGGGGGCGGCGGTTACGGAGACCCGCGCGGACGCCCCGCGGACGCCCACGCCGCGGACCTGCAAAACGGGGTGGTCACCCCGCGCCGCGCGCGGTCGAGACCGCGCTCCGGCCGCACGCGGGCCCCGCGGCGCGCAGCGTCCCGGGCGCATGTCTGACCTGCCGCAGGGACACGGGGGGCATCCCCAGGCGGGGGAGGGACACGCGTTCAGGATCGGCATCGATGTCGGCGGGACCTTCACCGATCTCGTGGCGGTCGACGAGGCCGGCCGGGTCACGCTGACCAAAGTGGCATCCACCCCCGACGATCCCTCGCGAGGGATCCTGGAGGGTCTGGGCCTCCTCGCGGAGGCCGTGGGGCGAGACCTGCGCACGCTGCTCGCCCAAACCGACCGCCTCGTCCACGGCACGACGGTGGCGACGAACGCGCTGGTGGAGCGGAAGGGCGCGCGGGTCGGCCTGCTGACCACCGAGGGGCATCGGGACATCCTGGAGATGCGCGAAGGCCTGAAGGACGACCGCTACAATCTGAGGATGCCCCCGCCCGTGCCGCTGGTGCCCCGGTACCTCCGGATCGGCGTACGCGAGCGGGTGCGGTCCGACGGCACGGTGGATCGTCCCCTCAGCCGAGCGTCCCTGGCCGCGGGGATCCGCGCGCTCGCCCGGGCCGGCGTCGAATCGGCGGCGATCTGCTACCTGCACGCCTACGGAAACCCCCGGCACGAGGCCAGGACCCGGCAGGCGGTCGCGCGCAGCCTGCCCGGCGTCTACCTGTCGGTCTCGTCGGAGGTCCTCCCCCAGATCAAGGAATACGAACGGGTCTGCACGACCGTCGTGAACGCCTACG
Organism: bacterium; assembly: GCA_035307765.1. Taxonomy (NCBI): domain Bacteria; species bacterium. The sequence continues at coordinate 47,263 of DATGHU010000051.1, forward strand.
TGGGACCGGCCCTCTCCCGGTACCTCGCGGCGCTGGCCGCGCGCCTGACGGCGAGCGGCTACCACCGGGGCGTTTTGATCATGCAGTCGCACGGCGGGGTGGCCACGATCGAGGACTCAACGCGCCTGGCGGCCGGGGTGATCCTCTCCGGGCCGGCGGGGGGGCTGGCCGGAAGTCGATTCTGCTCGGACCTCCTCGGGCACGGCGATCTGATCACCTTCGACATGGGCGGGACGAGCACCGACATCGCCCTGCTCGAGGGCGGTGAGCCTCCGCTGACGGGAGACAAGGCCGTGGGCGGCCACAAGGTCGCCCTGCCCAGCCTGGACATCCACACGCTGGGCGCGGGGGGCGGATCGATCGCCCGCGTCGATCTCGGCGGCATCCTCCACGTCGGGCCCCAAAGTGCGGGGGCGGTTCCCGGGCCGGCCTGCTACGGGCGCGGCGGAGACGCGGCCACGGTCACCGACGCGAACGTGGTGCTGGGGTACCTCGACCCCGACAATTTTCTCGGCGGCCGCACCCACCTCGACGCCGACGCCGCGCATCGGGAAGTGACGCGGATCGCCCGCCGGTTGGGGTGCTCGGCCGTGGAGGCGGCGGAAGGGATCCACGCCGTCGTCAACACCACGATGGCGGAGGGGATCCGGATCGTCTCGGTGCGCCGCGGCGTCGATCCCCGCCGCTTCGCCCTCCTCGCGTTTGGGGGCGCGGCCGGGCTACACGTCACCCGGGTGGCCCGCCAGCTGGAGATCACCCGCGTCGTCGTCCCGCGGATCGCGGCGGTGCTGTCGGCTTGGGGGATGCTGGCCACCGATCTTCGGTACGAGCTCGTGCGCACCCGCGTGGGTGAGGTGCGCCGCGTCGGGGCGGCGGGGCTCCGGCGCCTCTTCGCCGAGATGGAGGCCGAGGGGCGGACGCGGCTCGGCCCGGCGGACGCCGTCGCCCCCACGTTTCGGCGATCGCTCGACATGCGGTACGGAGAGCAGATCTTCGAGATCAACGTCCCGCTCGACGGGCTCGATCTGGAGGCGCCCGACCTGGTCGACCAGGTCGTGGCGCGATTCCTGCGCCGCCACGAGGCGCTGTACACGTACAGCGCCGCCGATCAGGATGTCGTGTTGGTCAACGCCCGCCTCACGGTCGTCGGCGAGCTCCCGGTCACCCCCGTCGAGCCGCGGATCCCGGCCGGGGGAACGGCCGCGCCGGCGAAGCAGCGGCGCGCCTACCTCGGGGGGTGGACGGAGGTCCCCGTCTACCGGTGGGACGACCTCCCCCCAGGGGCGCGGGTTGTCGGTCCGGCGATCTTCGAGTCGGATACCACGACGGTGGTCGCCCACCGCGGCGAGGGCGTCCGCGTGACCCCGCACGGGTGGCTGGACGTGACGATCACCTAGAAAGGCGGGGGCCGATGCGGGAGACGCTCAGACGGTAAAGCCTTCGCCGAGCCCGAGGGCGTGGACCGCGTACACGTACACCCCGGCGTTCCAGGCGAAGGGGACCTCGGCGGTGTAGAATCGCCGGGAGATCGGCGTGCCGGTTCGATCGTAGACCTCGTTCACGGCGTTGTGGCGCAGGTACCACCCCCCGATCAGCGCGAGGTCGGCGAACGCCCCGGCTCGGTCCCCGTACCGCTCCTTGCACACGGCGTTGAGGGTCCCCAACCACGGCCAGATCATCGTTCGGTGGTAGTCGGGGATCCCGGCGAGATAGTACATCGGGAAGACCTGCCACGGGGGGTAGACGGGATCGACCACGCGGAGCGGCGCGTCCGCGTCGAGCCGGCCGGCCCGGATGCGGCCGAGGATCCCGCGGGCCTGCGCCAGGGTCGCCACCCCGAAGAACATGGCGAGGACGTTGCCGTCCGAGGAAAATCCCCCGCGTTTCGCTCCCCAGATCCAGTCGGTGAAGTGGTCGCCGCTCCAGAAGATCTGCAGGCGCTGGAAGGTCCGGTCGGCCGCGCGGCCGATCTCCCGCGCCTCGTCGGCCTGACCGTTCACGTCCTTCAGCGCCGCGTAGGCGCGCAGAGCCTGATAGTAGATGACGTTCAGGTTGAAGACCTTGTTGGCCTTGATGATGGAGTCCATCCAATCGGCGAGCCAGTAGCTCTCGATCAACCCGTCGCCGTCGCGATCGTGGCGCCCCAGCCAGCGGATCGCCCGGTCCATCGTCGGATCGAACCGCCGGCAGAACGAGACGTCGCCGCTGCGCTCGAAATACTCCCGTGCCGCGATGATGAACAGCGCGGTGGGGTCGATCGGATCGGAGAAGATGCCGCCGGCGCGCCCCACGACCTTGGGGCGGCTCCTCAGCGTGTTGTAGCCGGTGATGTGGTGCCCGACGAACTCCACGCGGACCGGGAGCTTCCCCGACGGGAACTGGTACTTGATGAAGGTATCGAGCTCCGCCAGCGCCTGCGCGTGATCGCCGAGCGCGAGCGCGCCGAACGACGCCCACAGCCCATCCCGCGCCCAGTAGGCATTGAAGTGGAGGCGCCCGGCGACGATGCCGTCGGGGTTGTAGCACGCCCGCAGGTCGCGCACGGCGACGCCGTACGCCCGCCGGATGATGTCGAGGTCGGTCGTCTGCTCAGGCATGCGCAGGGAATGAGGTCTGCCCTTTCGGGTTCCGCACAACATTCTCCGGGGGCGCAGGCGCCCCTCCCACATCCCCGGAGGCGGCAGGACATTTCGCCGCGGGTCGCTAACCCTCATCCGCCATGGAGTACGGGATCACCCTGCCGGGCGCGGGGCCGCTCGCCACCCCCGAGGCGTTGACCGCGGTGGCGACGCTCGCGGAATCGCTCGGGTACGCGTCGGTGTGGGTGACCGATCATATCGCGTTTCCCGAGCAGCACACCAGCGCCTACCCGTACCGAGCGGACCGGAAAGCCCCGTGGCCGTCGACCATTTCCTACCTCGATGCCTTCACCGCGTTGAGTTGGGTGGGGGCGGTGACCCGACGGGTCGGCCTCGGCACCTCGGTGCTGATCCTTCCGTTGCGTCCCCCGTTGATCGTCGCGAAGACGGTGGCCACCCTGGACTACTTGAGCGGCGGCCGGATGCTCCTCGGGGTGGGCGCGGGGTGGCTTCGCGAGGAGTTCGACCTGCTGGGGCAACCGTTTGAGGACCGCGGTCGGCGGATGCGGGAGGCGATCCGAATCTTGCGGGCGTGCTGGGGTCCCGATCCGGTGCGGTTCGAGGGGGCGTTCTATCATCTCGCGCCGTTCGGGATGGATCCCAAACCGGTCCAAGGCCCCCGGCTGCCCGTGCTGGGGGGAGGCGAGGGCGACGTCGCGCTCCGGCGCGTGGCCGAAGTCTGCGACGGCTGGCATCCCCTGAACCTGACCCCCGAGCAGGTGGCGGAGCGTCTCGACCGGCTTCGCCGGTACGTGGCGGACGCCGGACGCTCCATGGCCGACCTGCTGCTCACCGTCCGTCCCGGGCTGGCCAACCCGGTGACGGTCGATCTCGCGGCCCGCTACGAGGCGCTGGGCGTCCGGTTGCTCGTCGCCGACGTCGACTATCGGCGGTTGACGCTGCCCGAGGCGCTCGCGCAGGTGGCCCACCTGGCGCGGGCGCTGCATCTTTCCGGCGCCGGCGTGGCGTGACCCGCCGCGTGTCCCGTGTTCACCTGTAGGGAGACGATCGTGCTGGCGTCGGCGTCGCCGCGGCGGCGTGACCTGCTGGCCTCCGCCGGGATCGCCGTGCGGGCGGTGGCGAGCGGCATCCCCGAGGAGGATCATCCGGGGGAGCACGCCGAGGCGCGCGTCCGCCGCCTGGCCGAGGCGAAGGCCCGGGCCGTGGCGCGCGCCGCGGCCGGGGCGGGGCGGTTTTTCATCGGCGCCGACACCGTGGTCGTGCGGGGCGCGGAGGCGCTGGGCAAGCCCCGCGACCGCGGCGATGCGGAGCGGATGCTGCGCGCGCTTTCCGGAGGGGTGCACGAGGTTGTCACCGGCGTGGCGGTGTACGACGCCGCGGCCGATCGGGTGCACGTCGAGGCGGTGCGCACGCGCGTCACCTTCAAGGCGCTGCGCGATCGGGAGATCGCGGCGTATGTCGAGGAGGATCGTCCCTTCGACAAGGCCGGCGCCTACGGGATTCAGGGGCGGGCGGCGTTCATGGTGGAGCGGATCGACGGATCGTACACGAACGTGGTCGGCCTGCCGCTGTGCGAGACGGTCGAAGCGCTGCTCGCGATGGGGGCCATCTCCCCCTGAGCGGTCGGCGTCGGCGAGTGTGGGGGGAGCGCCCTCCACGGGAAGCGGGTAGTGAGCGCGCCGGATGGCTCGGATCGTCCTGCTGAACTCGATGCTCCACCGCGTCGGCGAGGACCTCCTCGCCGCGCGCGCCCAGGTGGAGATCGTCCCCGCCGCCGCGGCCCCCGACCGACTTCGGTCGGCGTTGCGCGATGCCGACGCGGTGCTCGTCCGGTTGCCCGCCCGGATCACCCGGGAGGTGATCGCCGCGGCGTCCCGGCTCCGCGTCATCGGCACCGCGGGGGCGGGATTCGACAACATCGATGTCGCCGCGGCGACCGCCGCCGGGATCCCCGTCGTCAACAACGCCGGGGTCGGCCCGAACCCGGTCGCCGAGCACACGGTCGGCCTGATGATCGCGCTCGCCAGGCGGATCGTGGCCGGCGACCGTCGGCTGCGGCGGGACGGGTGGGCCTGCCGTGAGCGCCTGCTGGGCGCGGAGCTCGGCACCGAGCTGTCCGGCAAGACCGTCGGCATCGTGGGGTTCGGATTCATCGGCCGGCGGGTGGCGGGCATCTGCACCGCCGCCTTCGGGAGCCGCGTCCTGGCCTACGACCCGTTCCTGGAGGACGCGGCGTTCGCGGCGGCGGGGGTGGAGCGGCGGGGGGATCTCGACGCGCTCCTCCCCGAGGTGGACTTTCTCACGGTCCACACGCCGCTGAGCGAGGAGACGCGCCACGTGATCGGCGCGCGAGAACTGGCCCTGCTTCGGCCGACGGCGTACCTGATCAACTGCGCGCGCGGCGGAGTGGTCGATGCGGACGCGCTCGCCGATGCGCTTCGGGCCGGCCGACTCGCCGGCGCGGGCATCGACGTGTTCGATCCGGAACCACCCGCGCACCCGCACCCCCTCTACGCTCTGGAGAACGTGATCGTCACCCCCCACATCGCCGGGCTGAGCGACGAAACGAACCGCCGGCTGTCCGTCTCCGCCGCCGAACAGGTCCTGCAGGTGCTGGCGGACGAGCGGCCGCCGCGCCTCGTGAACCCCGAGGTCTGGTCCCGCCGCCGGCGTGGCTGAGGGCGCGGCCGCCTCGGCGGCTCCGAGGAAAACGATCGCGCGGCGTGGTACTGAGTGACATGCCCACCCGACGGTCCCGCCCGCAGGCCCGACGGTCCCCCGCCCGAACACCCCCGAGGCGGCGGCCCCGCGGTTCCGCCGCGGCCGAGCTGCGCCAGGTGCAGAAAGCCCAGCGCGAGACCGGCCAGCGTCTCCAGGACGTGAAAGTGCCGCCGGCCACAGAGCCGGCCGTCGTGTTCAGGGTCTGATCCATGGACACGCCCCTCTACCTCACCATCGGCGAACTGGGGGACGGGCTGCGGCGCCGGCAGTTTTCGTCGGTCGAGCTGACGCGCGCGGCGCTCGACCGTCTCGAATCGATCGGCGGCCGATACAACGCCGTCGCCAGCATCATGCACGAACGCGCGGTGCGCGAGGCCCACGCGGCGGACCGCATGTTGCGGGACGGCCGGCACCGCGGATCGCTGCTGGGGATCCCCTACGGGGCAAAGGACCTCCTCGCCGCCGTGGGCGCGCCGACGACCTGGGGGGCTCCGCCCTTCGCGCGCCAGACCTTCGACTACGACGCGGCGGTGGTGGAGTCGCTGCGGCGCGCGGGCGCGGTGCTGACGGCGAAGCTGGCGATGATCGAGCTCGCGGGGGGCGGAGGGTACCGATATGCCTCGGCGTCCCTGCAAGGGCCGTGCCGGAACCCGTGGAACCCGCAGCACTGGTCGGGGGGCTCGTCCAGCGGGACGGGCGCCGCGGTGGCGGCGGGCCTGGTGCCGTTCGGCATCGGATCGGAAACCTCGGGATCGATCCTCTCTCCTTCCTCGAACTGCGGGGTCACCGGACTGCGCCCCACCTACGGGCTGGTCAGCCGGTACGGCGCGATGGCGCTGGCCTGGACGATGGACAAGATCGGCCCGATGTGCCGGAGTGCGGAGGACTGCGGGCTGGTGCTCGAGGCCATCGCCGCCCCGGATCCCCGCGACCCGGGGTCGGCGGGCCGTGTCTTCCGGATGACGCGCAAGGCCCGGCAGCGGCTGTCCGCGCTGCGGGTGGGGTACGTGGCCGGCGACTTTGAGCAGGGCATGCACCGCTCGGCCCGGGGCGTGATGCAGGATGCGGTGGCGGCGGTGCGCAGCCTCGGCGTGCGATGGAAGCGCATCGCGCTCCCGGATCTCCCGATCGACGCGGCGGCGAGGACGATCATCCGTGCCGAGGGGTCGGCGGCGTTCCAGGGGCTGCTCAGGGGCCGTGGACTGCCGCCGCTGGCCGACCGCCGGCAGGCGATCGGACTGCGCGCGGGCCTCGAGGTGACCGCGGTCGATTATCTCAACGCGATGCGCATCCGCCGCCTGCTGCAGGACGCGTTCGCCCGCCTCTTCACCGAAGTCGACGTGATCATCGCGCCCACCCGGTTCGCGCCGGCCGGGCGGATCGATGAGCCGATTGATCCGCTGTGGCGCTCCCGCGGCGGCGGCGGGATGGGCGTGGCGCTCGTGCCGGCGGGAAACCTCGTCGGCATTCCCGCCCTGTCGCTGCCGTGCGGGTTCACCTCCTCGGGGCTGCCGGTGGCGATCCAGCTGGTGGGCCGGCCGTTTGAGGAGGGGACCTTGATCGACTTCGGGCGTGCGTTTCAGGGGATCACCGACTGGCACCGCCGCACGCCTCCCATTCCGTGGAAACCCCCCCGCCGCCACTGATGCACGGGACGGCGGAGGTGGTGATCATCGGGGCCGGGGTGATGGGGGCGAGCGTCGCCTACCATCTGGCCCGGCGCGGGTGCCGGGACGTGGTCGTGCTGGAGCAGTTCGACGCGTCCGGCCTGGGGAGCACCGGCAAGGCCACGGGGGGGTTCCGCAGCCAGTTCACCACCGAGGTCTACGTGCGCCTCTCGTTGCTGGCGCGGGAGCGGCTGCGACATTTTCACGAGGAGACGGGAGTCGATCCCGGCTACCGGCCGGTGGGCTACCTCTTCATGGCCAAGACGGAGGCGCAGCTGCGGAGCCTGCGGGCGGCGATGGCCGTCCAGCGGGCGGCGGGCCTGACGGACGTGCGGGAGGTGGACCAGGCGGACCTCCGCCGACTCTCCCCGTCCGTGCGCGCCGACGATCTGATCGGCGGGATCTTCGGACCCACCGACGGGTACATCGTGCCGCTGGAGATCATGCGCGGGTTGCTCGAGGCGGCACAGCGGTTGGGGGTGGCGTTCGAGTACGGGTGCGGACCCGCGGCGTGTCTCGTGGACGGCGACCGCATCGTGGGGGTGCGGACCGGCCGGGAGGACGTGGCGACGCGCCGGGTGGTCAACGCCGCGGGGGCCTGGGCCGGGCTGGTGGCGCGGACGGCCGGCGTGGAGATTCCCGTCAGTCCGCTGCGGCGGCAGACCGCCGTCACCCAGCCGTTTCCCCGGCTGCCGGGTGAGACGCCGATGACCATCAACGTGGACGACGGCTTCCACTTCCGGGTTCGGGACGGGCGGGCGTGGTTGCTGTGGCCCCAGGATACGCCCACCGTGGATCCGTTTGACACGACCTTCGACCGGGAATGGTTGGACGGGCTGCTGCCCCGGGCCTACGACCGCGTGCCCTGCCTCCGCGAGGCGGAGATCGATCTGGGCCGGTGCTCGTGCGGGCTCTACGAGATGTCCCCGGACAAACACGCGCTGGTCGGGCCGGCGCCGGGGATGGACGGGCTGTATCTGATCAACGGCTCCTCGGGACACGGGGTGATGCACTCCGCGGTGCTCGGCCAGCTGCTCGCCGAAATCATGCTCGACGGGCGCGCCCACACGCTGGACATCCACGCCCTTCGTCCGACGCGGTTCGCCGAAGGCCAGCCCAACCCCCAGTCTGAGATCCTGTAGCGCGTCTCGTGGAGGGTCCCGCGGACCGCACATCCGCCGCCGCGCACGCAGACCGCGCGGGGCGGTCGCTCGACGAGGCCGACGTTCACCCGGATCCGTTCGTCCAGTTCCACCGCTGGCTGGATGAGGAGGTGGCGGCCGGACTGCGGCTTCCCGCGGCGATGATCGTCGCCACGTCCGCGCGGGACGGCGCCCCCTCGGTCCGGACGGTGCTCCTCAACGGGCTCGACGGGCGGGGCTTTGTCTTCTACACGAACTATGAGAGCCGCAAGGCGCGCGAGCTGGCGGAGAACCCCGCGGGGGCGATTCTGTTTTATTGGCCGAGGGGCGGGCGGCAGGTTCGCGCCGAGGGCCCCGTGGTCAGGATCTCCGCCGACGAGTCGGACGCCTATTTCCGCACCCGCCCGAGGGAGAGTCAGTTGAGCGCCTGGGCCTCGCGCCAGAGCGAGGTGATCCCCGCCCGAGCGGTGCTCGAGGCGCGGGTGTGCGCGCTCGCCGAGGAGTACCGGGATCGCGAGGTCCCCCGGCCGCCCTTCTGGGGCGGGTACCGGATCGCCCCTCATGTGGTCGAGTTCTGGCAGGGGCGCCTTAACCGGCTGCACGACCGCCTCTGCTACCGCCTGGTCGAGGCCGGGCGCTGGCGGATCGAGCGGCTGTCTCCGTAGCGCTCGCGGGCGATCGATCACGATGAGGGGGGAGCCCGACATGCCCGTCTTCGACATCGTGATCCGCAACGGCCGCCTGGCCGTCCCCGCGGGGGCGGCGCGGACCGATCTGGGGATCGACGGCCAGCGGATCGCCCAGATCGGCGGCCCGATGTCCGGCACGAACGAGATCGACGCCGCCGGCCTTCTGGTTCTGCCGGGGGGCGTCGACGCCCACGTGCACCTCACCCCCGGCCTGCGCTCACCCCAGGAGGGGCCGGTGTGGATCGACGACATCGCCAGCGGGTCCGCGGCTGCCCTGGCCGGGGGAATCACGACCCTCGGCAATATGACCTTTCTGCGCGACGGCGAGCTGCCCCTCGATGGGCTCGACCGCGAGGCCGCGCTGGTGCGCGAGGGGGCGATCGCCGATTTCATCCTGCACCCGGTGCTGCGTGAGCCGACCCCCGCGGCGCTGGATCAGATCCTGACCCTGCGCGATCGGGGGCACACCAGCCTCAAGTTTTTCATGGTGACCCCGGGATTCGACCGCCAGGTGGCCGGCTTTCTCGAGGCGACCGAGCGCGCCGCCGCCGCCGGACTGATCACGATGATACACTGCGAGGACTACGCGATCATCGCTCGGGCGACGGCGCGCCTGATCGCCGAGGGTCGCTCGGACCTCCGCCACTACGCCGAGAGCCGGCCGGTGGTGTCGGAGACCGTGGCCACCGAGCGCGCCGTCGCGTTCGCCGCGGCGACCGGGGCGCCCGTCTATGTGGTGCATCTGTCGGCCGCAGCCGCGCTCGACGTCTGCCGCCGCGCCCAGTCGCACGGACTGCCGGTGTACGTGGAGACGCGGCCCCTCTACCTCCACCTGACCCGGGAGCGTTTCGGCGAGCCGGATGGGGCGAAGTACGTCGGACAGCCGCCGCTGCGGGACGCGGCCGATGTCGCCGCTCTCTGGGACGGCTTGAGGCAGGGGTCCGTGCACACCGTCTGCAGCGATCACGCGCCGTGGAGCTTGGCGGCGAAGTTGGACCCCGCCTTGTCGGTCGCGACGCTGCGCCCCGGGGTGGAGGGCTTGGAGTTGCAGATGCCGATGCTCTACTCAGAGGGCGTGCGGACCGGGCGACTTTCGCTGGAGCGTTTCATCGAGGTCACGTCGACCAACGCGGCAAAGCTGTTCGGCCTCTACCCCGCGAAGGGGTGCATCGCCGTCGGCAGCGACGCCGACGTGGTGCTCTTCGACCCGAACCTGACGCGGACGGTCGGCGCCCCGCGCTTCTCTCGATGCGACTACTCGGTGTTCGCCGGGCGGTCCGTGACCGGGTGGCCCGTTCTGACCATGCGTCGCGGGGAAGTGGTGTTCGATCACGGGCGGGTCACGGGATCGCCGGGAACGGGGCGGTTGATCCCGCGCCTGCCCACCTGCCGGTTGTAGGGCTCCCCCCAGGGGGCGTGCGAGGCGGTCAGCCCGCGGATCCTCTTACGCGAGTTGGCTCTCGGGCCCCGTCGGGGCGGGCCGCAACAATCGAGGATCTCGGCCCGACATTCAGGCCCCTCGCGGCGTCTATCGTTTGGTCGCTCCAATTGCACACAACCTCTCGAAGGGTAGAGGGGGGCGCAACGTCCCAAAAGGCAGACGAATGCGCGTTCGTCAGTCGGGGCGCGCACCCTCCACGGCGAGCAGGTAGAGGGTTTGGGACTCCGCCTGGGAGCGGATCCAGGTTCGATAGTCAAATTCCGCGGCAGCGCGCTCCGTCTCGGTGATCACCCCGTCCACGACCATCTGACGCCCTCGGGACGCGGCGACGTCTGCCCACATCCCGATCTTGCTTTCGAAATCCAGCTCGCCGCGCCGCGTCGCCTCAGCCTGGTTGCGGGTATCGATTTCGACGAGCCCGGCGCGCACGAACATGTCGGCCAGGTGGTCGGCGATGGCGTTGTCCATCGCGCACTCGTCGCGCCATCGGAGGTAGGCATCGTAAAACGCCCGCATGCTGGCCGGCGGGTGGGGGTCCACGCGATCCGCTCGTGGTTGTAATCGAGGACGATGACGCGCCCACCCGTTCGCGCCGCGCGGGTCATGGCCTCCAGCGCGGTGAGGGGGGAGGGGAGCCACTGCAGGACGCGCGCGGCCGTGACGAGATCGAATGTCTCCGCGAACGGGAGACAGCACGCGTCGGCCACCGCGAACCTCAACCCGGGAACCCCGACGTGACGACGCCGGGCGCCGGCGATGAATTCCGTGTTGAGGTCGACGCCCACCACACGGCCGCCGGGCGCCACCACCTCGGCGATGCCGCGCGTGATGGCCCCGGTGCCGCACCCCACGTCGAGGACTTCGTGTCCCAGCCGGAGGATCTCGGCGAGGCGCCGGTGCGCGGTGCGAAGCGACCGCGCGTTCAGGATGGCCGCGGTGCCCTCGGGCAGCGCCGCGCGACGGCGAGCGATGTCATCGGTCTTCGCCATGGGAGTCCTCCCGATTGCGAACGGGGGTCCGGTGCGATGAAGATCCGGCCCGCGGGGGCGTCCGGCGAACACGACGCGCATACGGTACCGTCGTCCGCCCTCGCGGCGCCCCGATCGTCGAGGGGCGGCCGTCGGCGTCGCGGGACGCCGTTCCTTCCTGACCGCCTTTGCGTCTCGAGCGCGCCGATGCCGCGCGCGCCTGCCTTCTCGCCGATGGAGCGGAGAGAGTATTTCCCCAGGGGGCATCGAATTCCTAGGGAGGTTCCCCTCCCCGACGAGGGGCGCGAGGAGGGCGATGCATGGAGTTTACCATTGTCGGGGCCGGGGCGATCGGCGGGACGCTCGGGGCGCACCTGGTTCGCGCCGGCCACCCCGTGCTCTTCGTGGACAGCGTGGCCGAGCACGTCCAGGCCATGGAGCGGTCGGGGCTCGAGATCGAAGGGCGCACCCCGTTCCAGGTCCGCGTCCGCGCGGTGACGATCGAGGGGCTGGCCGGGGCGGTGGGCGGGCGGCCGCTCGATGCCGTGTTCCTCGCGGTCAAGGCGATGCACACCGCAGCGGCGCTGGAGCCGATCGTCCCCTTGATGGGGGCGGACAGCTTTGTCGTGTCGATGCAGAACGGGCTCAACGAGACCGTGATCGCCAGGCGGATCGGCGAGAAGCGGACCGTGGGGGCCTTCGTGAACTTCGGCGCCGACTACCAAGGTCCCGGCCGCATCATGTACGGCGGGAGCGGCGCCCTCTATCTCGGTGAACTGGACGGACGGACCACCCCACGGCTGGAGCGCCTGGGGACGATCCTTCGTGAGGCGTTCCTGGAGCGCACGACCCTCACCCCGAACATCTGGGGGTACCTCTGGGGCAAGCTCGGGTATGCGGCGGTGCTGTTCGCCACCGCCGTGGTGGACGAGACGATGGCGGACGTCCTCGACGACCCGGCGTCGCGGCCGCTGCTGGCCAACCTGGCGGCCGAGGTCGTCCGCACCGCGGACGCGGAAGGCGTGCGCAGCGAGGCGTTCGATGGGTACGACCCGGACGCGATGCGGTTCACGCAGCCCCGCAACTGGGCGGCGATCGACGCGAGCTTCGACCGGCTCGCCGCGTTCAATCGCGGCTCGCTCAAACAGAAAAGCGGGATCTGGCGCGACCTGGCGATCCGACACCGCCGCACGGAGGTGGATCACCAGCTGACCCCGGTCGTGGAGACCGCCCGCGCGCACGGGCTCGACGCCCCGCTGCTGGCGCGGGTGACGGAGATGATCCACGACCTCGAGGACGGCCGGCGTCAGATGGTTCCCGCCAATCTCGAGGAGTTGCGCCAGTTGAACGCGCAGGTCTACCCAGAGTCCGGGCCGGGGAGGGAGTCCGTTGCCGAGCAGCGTTCGCGCATCCGTTGACCGTCAGCTGGAGGCGTTCCTCACCGACCTGCGGGCGTTCGTCGAGGTGGAGTCGCCGACGAACGATAAGGCCGCCGTTGATCGCGCCGCCCGACACCTCGCCGAGCGGTTTGCCGCCTATGCCCACGCCGAGATCACCTGGCACCCGCAGCCGCAGTGGGGCGACCACTTCGAGGCGCGGATCGGGACCGGCCGGCGACGTATCCTGCTTCTTGGCCACGTCGATACGGTGTGGCCGATCGGGACGCTCTCCCGCCTCCCCTGCCGCGTGGAGGGGGACCGATTCACGGGGCCGGGCAGCTTCGACATGAAGTACGGCGACATGCAGGCGGTGTGGGGGCTGCGGCTCGCGCTCGAGGCCGGCGCGCTTCGCGACAAGACCTTCGTCTTCTTCGCGAACACCGAAGAGGAGGTGGGGAGTCCCACCTCGCGACCGATCATCGAGCGCCTGGCCCGCGAGTCGGAGTGCGTCTTTGTGCTCGAGCCATCGGTGGGGGAGGAGGGGGCGATCAAGTTGTGGCGCAAGGGGGTGGGGATGTACCACCTCGAGGTCGTGGGAGTGGCCAGCCACGCCGGGGCCGACCCGGAGAAAGGCCGCAGTGCAGTGCTCGAACTGGCCCACCAGATCGTCGACCTCCACACCCTGAACGACGCCGCCAAGGGGACCACGGTCAACGTCGGCGTCGTCCGCGGCGGTACCAGATCGAACGTCGTGGCGGCGCACGCCGAGGCGGAGATCGACCTTCGGGTCCGGACGGCCGACGAGGCGAGGCGGGTGGACGAGCGGATCCTCCATCGGCCCACCTTCGTGAGCGGGACCGCGGCGCGCGCCCGGGGCGGGATGAACCGGCCCCCGATGGAAGAGACGCCGGCGTCGCGCCGCCTGTACGAGGTGGCGAAGCGCTTGGCGGCGGACGAGGGATTCGACCTGCCGGCCGGCGGGACCGGAGGGGGCAGCGACGGGAACTTCACGGCGGCGGTGGGAATTCCGACGCTGGACGGCCTCGGCGCCGTGGGCGACGGCGGTCACGCCGATCACGAACACGTGCGGGTCTCCACCATCGCCCCGCGGCTCGCCTGGTTTACCCGTCTCCTGGCGGAGGTGTAGCGCCCGTGCGGCGCGTGCAGACGCAGCGGGCCCGGGCGTTCTTTCGGATCGTGGCCGGGACCGAGCGATCGCAGGCCGCCACCATGGTCCTGCGGCCGGGGGAGCGCACCGGCGGCGCGGACAACGTGCACGCCGCCTCTGACCAATGGATGTACGTGGTTTCGGGGAGGGGGATCGCCACCGTCGACGGGCGCAGGGTCGCTCTGGATCCCGGCGCGCTCCTGCTGATCGAGGCGGGGGAGACCCACGAGATCGCCGCCGATGGCGAAGGGGACCTCGTCACCGTTAACGTCTACGCGCCGGCCGCCTACTGAGGACGCGACGGCAGAGGCGGGCGGCCCTCCCGGATCAGCGGCGATGCGGCCCGGGCGCGAGGCCGGCAAGACGACCGCATTCCGGATCCCCGGGTGCGCCACGGCATGAAGCGCGGCGCCCGGTCTGAGAGACGTGATGGAGGGGAACGCCCATGGCGGGGCCCGACAATTGGCTCGATCTCCCACCCAACCTTCCGGTTCCAAAGGATGACGGGGCGTGCGACCACCTCACCGGCATGCCGCTTCCCTCGGTCCCGCTTGCGTCGACGGCGGGGAGGGCGGTGGATCTAGCCGCTCTCCCGGGGACCACGGTCGTCTATGCCTATCCCCGGACCGGCCACCCCGGCGTCCCGTCCCCCGCGGGGTGGGATGCGATCCCCGGGGCGCGGGGATGCACGCCGCAGTCGTGCGCGTTTCGCGACCACCACGGGGAGTTCGCGGCGCTGGGAGCCCGCGTGTTCGGCTTGAGCGCGCAGACGATCGAAGACCAACGGGAGGCGGTCGAGCGACTGCACCTGCCGATGGCGCTGCTCAGCGACGTCGATCTGGCCTTCGCCCGGGCGCTGCGCCTCCCTACGTTTGTGGTGGAATCGTTGGTGCTGATCAAGCGGCTCACGCTGGTGGTCCGCAACGGTCGGATCGCCACGGTATTCTATCCGGTCTTTCCCCCGAACAAGAACGCGGAAGAGGTGCTGGCGTGGCTGCGGCGCCACCCATCCCCCGCGTAGCCGGCAGCGTTTCCGACGGCGGGATGGCGCGGGGGCGCTCGGAGCGCGAGGAGGTCCAGGATCGTGCACGGCGCGCGTAGCGTCATGGCGCCGGGGGGGCTGGTCACCTCGCCGCACTCGCTGGCGACGGCTGCCGGACTGCGGATCCTCCAGCGCGGCGGGAACGCCGTCGAGGCGGCGATCGCCGCGGCGGCGACGATCGCGGTCGTGTATCCGCACATGAACTCGCTGGGGGGGGACAATTTCTGGCTGATCTATAACGCCCGCGAGCGGCGCGTTCGGGCGCTGCTGGCCTGTGGGACGGCCGGGGCGGCGTGCACCATCGACGCCTACCGCGGCGGGGGGCACGCGGAGATCCCGCGCCGAGGCCCGCTCGCCGCCAACACCGTGCCCGGGGCGGTCGATGGATGGTGGGAGGCCCACGGATACGCGCGGACGTCGCTCGGCGGACGCGAGCCCTTTGGGGCGTTGCTCGCCGACGCGGTTCACTACGCCGGGTCCGGTTTCCCCGTCACCCCCAGCCAGGAAACGTGGACCCGAAAGAACATCGGCCCCAACTCCGGCCGATTCGGCCACCTCGAGACCCTGGACGGGTTTCGGCGCACCTTTCTCCGGCCGGACGGGAGCGCGTTCGCACGGGGGGATCGGTTCGCGATGCCGGACCTGGCCCGGACGCTGGCGGAGGTCGCCCGCGACGGACGGGACGCGTTTTACCGCGGACCCCTCGCCGGGCGGATCTGCGCGGCCCTCAAGGGAGGCGGGGGCCTGCTCTCGGAACGTGACTTCGCCGAGTACCGCAGCCGATGGGCCGAACCGCTCTCGATCCGCTACCGCGGCTGGACGGTGTGCAACACCCCCCCGCCCACGCAGGGGCTCACCTCGCTCCAGATCTTGAACATCATCGAGCGGTACCCGATCGCCGAGTGGGGCGATCAGTCCGCGGCCTACTACCACCTGATGGTCGAGGCGGCCAAGCAGGCCTTCATCGACCGGGACGCGCGGATCGCCGACCCGGAATTTCACTCGGTCGCGGTCGATGATCTGCTCTCCAAGTCCCACGCCGGCGTCCAGGCCGAGGCGATCGACCTCGACCGGGCGCAGGTGCATCCAGCGCCGCAGCCGTCGGGGGGAGACACCGTCTGGCTCGGCGTGATCGACGCGGCGGGGAACGCCGTGTCGCTGATCCAGAGCATCTACTTCGATTTCGGCTCCGCGGTCGTCGCCGAGGGCGTGGTCCTGCAGAACCGCGGCTCCGCCTTCTCGCTCGATCCGGCGCACCCCAACGCCCTCGCCCCGGGCAAGCGCCCATTCCACACGCTCAACCCCGCGATGGCGCTGCGGGACCAGATGCCGGAACTGATCTACGGGACGATGGGGGGGGAGGGCCAGCCCCAGACCCAAGCGGCGGTGCTGACCCGGGTGCTCGATTTGGGGATGGACGTCCAGGCGGCGATCGACGCGCCGCGCTGGCTGTACGGGCGCACCTGGGGGGAGCCCACCGCCACGCTGTCGCTGGAGTCCCGCGTGCCGTCGCACATCATCGCCGACCTGGGGCGGCGCCGGCACGACGTGCAGGTGGTCGGCGCGTGGGATGACCGGATGGGTCACGCCCAGGCGATCTGGATCGACCCGCGGACGGGGATCCGCTGCGGGGGCGCCGATCCGCGCGGGGACGGACTCGCCGCCGGGTACTGAGGATCGAGTGCGGCGGGAGGCGCTCGGGGGGCGGGCTCGGCGCAGCGCGGTCGTCGGCATGTTCGCCGCGACCGCGTTCATCCTGATGGCGGTGGTGCAGGTGCCGCTGCTGCCGAGCGCGCCGTACCTCACCTACGATCCGAGCGACGCAGTGGCGCTCCTCGCGGGGATAGGCTACGGACCCGCGGTGGGGGTCCTCGTCGTGCTGATCAAAGACTTCTTGTTCCTGTTGTTCCGAACGAGGGGGCCGTTCGGCCCCGCGGCGGACTTGATCGCCGCCGGCACGTTTGTCGCGGTGACCGCCTGGGTCTACGGGGCGAGCAGGGGGCGGGTCGTTCCGCGGCTCGTGCTCGCCGCTCTCGCTGGCGCCGCGGCCCGCGTGCTGGTGATGATCCCGGCCAACTTCGTTATCCTCGCCCTGCAGTTTGGGATGCCGCCCGCCAAGGTCGCCCGGCTGCTTTGGCCGGCGATCATCCCCTTCAACGCGCTGAAGGCGGCGATCAACGCCGCCATCGCCCTGTCTCTCGCCCAGCCCGTGGCGCGCGGCGCAGGGCCGCGGGCGGATGCCCCCGCCCGCCGGTAGCGGCTACAGGCCCATCGTGGTCACCCGTTCGATCTCGATGTGGATGCTGATTCGCTTCTTGGGGTTGTCGCCGGGCGGATACTGGTACGACCGCCCACCGTACCGCTGCGAGAGGCGGTCGATGTCTTTGGCGCCGTTCTCGACGTCGAACCTCACCACCGCTCCCCGAACCTGGACGTACCGGTAGGGGTTCTCGCGGTCGACGATCGCGAGTGCCACCTGGGGGTGGGCCCGTAAGTTCCGGAGCTTCGCCCGCCCGGCGCTGGTGTTGATCAGGATGTGGCCGTCGATATGGAGGAACCACATCGGCGTCGCCTGCAGCTTGCCCGATTCTGTCTGCGTGGCAAGGACCGCGAAGTTGGGCTTCTCAAGAAAGGCCTTTACGGGGGCGGGGATCTGCGCAGCCATGCGTCCCTCCTTCATATAGGTGTGGCGTTTCCGATGGTCAGGGGGCCACCGGGTATCCTTCCGTGCGGAGGATCTCTATCATCCGCTCCGGCGCGACCACGGACGCGTCGTAGGTGACCCGCACCTGCTTCGCCGGAATGTCCACCGCGAGATCGTCGATGCCCTCGATCGGGGCGAGCGCGCGGCGGATCGTCCGCGCGCAATGCTCACACGAGATATCCGGGACGTTAAGGAGGACGGTCGTCATCTGACACCTCCGGGAACGCGAGATGAGGCTCAATGTCCTTGGTGGGCGGCGAATCCCAGGGAGACCGCGCCGACGGCGAGGGCGACGAGCGCGATCCCGACGAGGTAAGCATAGTCGCCCAGCCGGGATCGCAACGCGGGATGGAGCAGCGCCCGCGCATCCGCCGGCGGGCGGAACCGACGCAGCCGCAGGGCGTTGGTCACGACGCTCACGCTGCTCATCGCCATCGCCGCCGCGGCCAGCACCGGGCTGAGCAGTACGTGAATGACGGGGTACAGGACCCCCATGGCCACGGGAATGAGCAGCAGATTGTAGGCGAAGGCCCACCCCAGCCCCTGCCGGATCACCCCAACCGTCGTCCGGCAGAGGGCGATCGCGGTGACGATGCCGCGCACGTCGCCGCCGATCAGGGTGATGTCGGACGCCGCCATGGCCACGTCGGTGCCGGTGCCGATGGCCACGCCGAGATCGGCCTGCGCCAGCGCCGGGGCGTCATTGATCCCGTCGCCCACCATCGCGACGATGTGGCCCTCCGCTTGAAGGGACCGGATCGTGGCCGCTTTGTCCGCGGGGAGGACCTCGGCCAGGGTGTGGTCCGGCTCGATCCCCACCGCCGCGGCGATCGCCGCGGCGGCGGCCCGGGTGTCCCCGGTCAGCATGCGCACCTCGAGTCCCAGAGCGTGGAGGGTGCGGACGGCGTCTAGGGATTCCGCTTTGAGCGTGTCGGCCACCGCGATCAGGCCCGCGGGACCGCCGTCCACCGCGACGTACATCGGGGTGGCCCCCTCGCGCGCCAGAGCCTCCGCCCGCGCTTCCAACCCGTCGACGGCGATCCCCAGGTCCAGCATCAGCGCCCGGTTCCCGAGCGCCACATCCCGTCCCCCGACCCGCGCGCGCACGCCCCGGCCCGCCCTTGACTCGAACCCCTCGGCGGGCGCCGGCGCGAGGCCGAGCGCATCCGCCCGCGCGAGGACCGCCCGGCCGATCGGATGCTCCGATCCGACCTCGACGGCCGCGGCCAGCCCCAGCACCGCCCGCTCGTCGAAGCCGGCGTCCGGGATTACCCGGGTCACGCGCAGGCTGCCCTCGGTGAGGGTTCCGGTCTTGTCGAGCACGATGGTGTCGACCCGTCGGGCCTGCTCGAGGGCCTCCCCACCGCGGATCAGGATGCCGAGTTCGGCGGCTCTCCCGGTGCCCGCCATGATCGCGGTCGGTGTGGCGAGGCCGAGCGCGCAGGGGCAGGCGATGATCAGGACGGCGATCGCCGCCTGAAGCGCCAGGGTGAGCCGCCCGTCCGGCCCGAAGACCAGCCACCCCACAAACGTCAGCGCGGCGAGCCCCAGGATCGCGGGGACGAAGTAGCTGGAGATGGTGTCGGCCAGGCGCTGCAGGGGTGCCTTCGAGCCTTGGGCTTCCTCGACCAATCGGACGATCTGCGCGAGCGTGCTCTCGTTTCCCACCTTGGTGGCCCGGAACACGAACGTGCCGGTGGTGTTGAGCGTCGCGCCGATCACGGGATCGCCCGGTCCCTTCTCCGCCGGTAGGCTCTCCCCGGTGAGCAGGCTCTCGTCGACCGCGGAGGCGCCCGTTTCGATGACGCCGTCGGCAGGGATCTTCTCCCCCGGCCGGACCCGTACCCGGTCGCCGACCAGGACGGCGTCGACCGGCACGTCCACCTCGACCCCGTCGCGGATCACCCGGGCCGTCCTGGCCCTGAGCCCGGCCAGGGCTTTGATCGCCGCACCGGTCTGCGTGATCGCCCGCGCCTCCAACCAGCGGCCGAGGAGGACGAGGGCGATGATGATCACCGCGGTCTCATAGTAGAGGTGGGGCGGGAATCCCCAGCGCTCCGCGAGCGACGGCCAGAGGGTGACGAACGCGCTGTACCCGTAGGCGACGCTCGTGCCGACGGCGACCAGGGTGTTCATGTTGGTGGTGCCGTGCCGGGCCGCGTCCCAGGCTCCCGTGTAGATCGCTCGTCCCGCCCAGACCTGGACGATCGTGCCGGCGATCAACAACACGGGGGCCGAGAGCGCCGGGTCGATCCGGATCGGGAGGACCATCAGCGCCATCATCCCCAGGCCGACGGCGAGGCTCGTCAGCCACTTGCGCCGGAGATCGTCGAGTTCCCGCTTCGCCTCCGCCTCGCGGCGGTCGGGGGACGGGGTCGCTCCCGCGGTCTGCGCGAGCGCGCCCATCTTGTAGCCGGCGTGTTCCACGGCGGCGGCGAGGCGGGCGAGCGACGCCACCGAAGGGTCGAAGACCACCCGAGCCTGCCGGGTCGCGAGATTGACGGTCGCGGCGGCGACGCCGTCGACGCCGGACAGCGCCCGCTCGACCCGCCGGACGCACGAGGCGCAGGTCATTCCGTCGATCGGCAGGGCAACTTCCCGAGGGGCGGCGGGGGCGGGGTCGTGGAGGACCGGCACCGGGCTATCTCCTCGACAGCTCGAACAGTTCCGCGAGCTCGGCGACCATCTCCCGGTCGCGGCCGCGTTTGAACCCCTCGACGACGCACCCGTGCAGGTGGCCGTCGACGAGCACCGCCTCAAACTTCTGCAGCGCCCGCTCGACGGCGTAGGTCTGCTTGAGGATGTCGACGCAGTAGTGGTCCCCCTCCACCATCTTCCGGATGCCCTTGAGATGCCCTTCGATGCTGGCGAGCCGCTTGAGCACGTCGCCCTTGTTGGCCTGCATGGCGTCCGCTCCCCTCGAGATCACATCCCCTCCCCGGTGGGGGGGGATGTCTCCACTGTACCCCCCGAAGCCGCGGTCGTCAATCCGTCTGGGTCCTGTCCGAACGGACAGCCGCAACCCGTTCGTCGGTCGGTGGCGGGAGCGGGAGGCAGCGCGGTAGTACCTATAGAGAGGGAGCGCGGTTGAGGTCTCCCCGGAAGGAGTGTGCGTGATGGCTCATCCCAGCGACACGTTTGTGCGGGCCGCCCGCCTGGCCGACCTCCCCGCCGGTGGGTGCCTCCCGGTTCAGGTGGAGGGGCACACGCTGGCCCTGTTCCGACAGGGAGACCGGATCTACGCGGTCGACAACCGCTGCCCGCATATGGGGTTTCCGCTGGACAGGGGGACCGTCCGGGACGGCATCCTCACCTGCCACTGGCACCACGCCCGGTTCGACCTGGCCAGCGGGGGGACGTTCGACCAGTTCGCGGGGGACGTCCGGGTCTTCCCGGTCGCGCTGCGGGACGGGGAGGTCTGGGTGGACGTGGCGGCACGGGGAGATCCGCGCGACGCGCATCGGGCGAGGCTGGAGGACGGCCTGGAGCGCGACATCCCACTGGTGCTGGCCAAGGCGGTGATCGGGCTGCTGGACGCGGGGGCCGGCCCGAACGTTCCGTTTGGCGTCGGCCTGACGTTCGGGGCGCGGTACCGGCGCGCCGGGTGGGGGCCGGGGTTGACGATTCTCACCTGCATGATGAACCTGATCCCCACGATGTCCGCCGGCGACCGCGCGCGCGCCCTGTACCACGGCCTGTCGGCGGTGGCGCGCGACTGCGACGGCGCCCCGCCCCGGTTCGACCTGCGCCCACTGCCGGGCTCGACCCCGGAGCCGTCCGCGCTCAAGCGCTGGCTCCGCCAGTTCGTGGAGGTGCG